>JAUVYF010000131.1 GCA_030603215.1 Candidatus Bipolaricaulota bacterium | reverse complement strand
TCAACTATTTGGCTGGTTTTGGCTGCCGACTGCTTCTCGACTCTCGACTCCCGACCGTCTTTTCACCCATTACTGGTTACTGTCCTTGGACGTTAGACTATGGTCTTCTCTGCGATCCTGGCGTCTTGAGTGAGTGAAACGAACGGGCGAGACAAAGAGCTTGTGGTATAGCTCTTCTTGTGCCCTTGTAGTGTGTCCTGCGCAAGCATGTTTCGACTTAGCTTGCTGGCGACGTTAAGCTAATCTACGGTGATTGTCTTGCTTAGATTGCGGGGAAAATCAGGATTGATTCCACGCGAGGTACTCATATAGTAGCTTATGAGTTGAAGTGGCAGGACGGCAAGCAGGGCGATCAATTCTTGCCTTGTGTCGGGAAGTGGCAGATACTCATCTGCGTTATCCCGCAGTAGCTTGCTTGGAGCAGCGATTACGATTGAGCGTCCGCCACGGCAGGCGACCTCATTAATGTGGTTCACCATCATTGCGGCGTCTTGTGGAGCAGCAACAAAGAGGACCGGATAGTCTCCATGTACGGCCGATAGTGGACCGTGCTTAAACTCGGAGCTGAGCATCCCCTCGCAATGCGCGTAGGTTATTTCCTTCAGTTTGAGCGCTCCTTCCATTGCTATGCCAAGAGTCACTCCATAACCCAGGTAGTACATTTCGTCATGAGGGTTGAGAAGGTTGGCTGTGTGGCGCGCAGCGGAGTCGGTCGCAGTAAGGGTTTCTGCAATAAGATCAGGAACAGTGCCCCAGTCAATGCGCGATCCATGTCGTCGTAGCTTGTCGGCCAGGTAGAGGAACAAAATCGCCTCGTTCAGAAAGGTCTTTGTTGCGGGAACACTGATCTCATAGCCGCAAGCGAGTGGAAGGTAGTGGTTGGATGCATGCATCAATGTAGAGCCGAGAACATTCAGTATGCCCAAAATCTGTGCCCCAGCTAGGCGGGTTGCGTTAACTGCATTTAGAACATCTTTTGTCTCTCCGCTCTGGCTCACAAAGACTACCGCGTCAGTGGGTTTAAGAGTGTGGACTAGGGTCTCTGTAAACTGGGGTGCAAGCACGGCGATTGCTGGAATGGTGGCCAGCTGGTTGAAGTACGCTGCCCCGACTACGCATGCGTGGTAGCTTGTTCCACAACCAACAAAGTAAAGATGCTGCGCGTCGCTCAGGGCCTTCACGAATGGGTCAACGTGGGGGGATGCTGCGAGCCAGTGGGTCAACTCCGCTACCGTGTACGGCTGTTCGTGAATCTCCTTCTCCATGAAATGAACATAACCACCTTTCTGGGCTACTTCCATTCCTTTTGTGAATCTCTCCGGAGTTCGGTGGACCAGTTCTCCGGTGGATACCAGGCGGATCTCTACCCGGTCAGGCCATAGAGCGACCATCTCTCCATCCTGTAGTCGCAGGATCCTGTCAGTCACAGGCAGAATAGAAGGAAGATCGGAGGAGACGCAAGTGGCTTGGTCGGCAATTCCCACGACAAGGCCGGAGCCATTCTTGATTGCGTAGAGAGGGCAGTCTCCACTCGCATTTTGTTCATTTCGTAAAGCAATTACAAATGCATAGTCTCCTTCCAAATCTCTTGCCGCTTTCCGAATTGCTTCGATCATGGTGTGGCCTTGATTGATGTAGCGCTCTACAGCATGCACACAGCTTTCCCCATCATTGGTTCCGCGAACGATCATCCCTTCCGCGATGAACTCCTCGCGCAAGGAAACGTTATTGACTATATTTCCGTTGTGAGCACCAACTAAACTGGCTTTTGAATCAAGGTGAGGCTGGGCGTTTACTTGTGAAGGAGAGCCAAAAGTAGCCCAGCGCAACTGCACGATTCCTCGTTGACCTTTCATTGTGTCGAATCTCAATCGTTTGTTCACTTCATCAATCTTGCCAACATCTTTCCTTAGGTCAATTTGGCCTTCTTTGTCGATGGTCGCGCAGCCGATGGAATCATAACCCCGATAGGCAAGTCGCCGGCTTGCGTCAAGCAAGATATTGCCCAATGGTTGTTCGTTACTAGTAACAATTCCGAAGATTCCGCACATAGATTGGTCTCCCTTTTCTAACGTGAATAGTATTATTCACACACACAAGATCTTCGCAAATACAGGGCGTACAATTGCTCCAGCGCTTCCCGGTAGCGGGAATCGAGCGCGTCAATGTCAGTGAGCTCTGGTTCATTGTTCATTGTGACGTAGGGAATTGTTATTCCGTTTACGATGAGCATTCCGCGCGGAGCCCGAGCGATATCAGGCCAATCATCCTCTTTGTATGTGCGTTTCATTTCCTCGGTTGGGACGGAATGAGTGAGGATTCCGCTGGATTTCTTCTCATTGTAGCGAGCAATGTTTCTGCGTAAGGATTCACTGAATGGCACTTGTACATAAAGGATGGCCGCACGAGAAAGAAGCTGTGGCGAAAGGCAACCCAGGGCCTCAGAGTAGCCGTGCCTCTTGCCGCGAGAGAACTCGATCATAATGGTTTCGTTTGATGACGTGGTTTTGCTTAGCAGTGACCTTGCCCGCTCGTTGATCTTGCCGATCAGAAATGGCCACAGGCCATCGTCTGTAACATAGTAATTCCCATTAATTGGCTGAGAGTAAAGTCGCTTTCGTCCGAGATGTTCCCACAGGTCATCCTCTTCACACTTCTCCCACAGAATTGGGAAATCATCGATGACGTGGAATGGGGAGATATGATAGCGTTCAGCTAGGCGTTCAACTGGGCACTTGTTCATAAAGTCGATGAATTCGCTTTTTCCACTGGCAGGACGACCAAGCAGAAGAAGAGTGTCAAATGTTTCCTTTGTAGTTGGGCTCTTGCTTGTATACCGGAGCGGAAGGATTGCCTCTACTTGGGCAAGGAAGGTTGATGGTGAAGAATCTGCATTCACTATGCGTAGATTGCTGCCCTGAGCGATGTGCCATTGTTGCAGGTGTATGAGCATTTGCTTTAGCGTGGGTCTGTCTACCTCGAATTGTGGTGTTTTGCGTGCTTTCTGCCGCCGCATAGAGACATCTACCGGAATCGCCAAGCGTAGGTATAAGTCTGGTCGGGGCAGGGATAGGTTAGCTTTGCCGTAGGCACAGATGAATGACCTATCGTTAAGGGCCTTTGAGTAGGCGAGGTGAACGCCCATATGCGACTCTTCCAGGCATATTTTGCCTTGTTGCACGACGTTTTCCAGTTGCGCGCGACGGTAAGGAAGCTCGGCAATGACTGCCTCGGTGAGTCTCTCTCGCTCAGATAGAATGTGGATATTCTCTTTAGTCGCTACCTGTTTAACGATTTCAGGAAAAACCTCGATCTGTTCCGGGTAGAAACGGGCAAGCATTTGCATTGTCTCGGTTTTCCCTGCTGCAGGCAGGCCCTCTAAGATGATATGTGGCATTCTCTCTCCTTACCGAGTAATTTTAGCTAACTAGGGAGGAAAAAGCACTGCTTAACCGCAGAGGACGCAGAGAAGACCATGGTCCAACGTCCAACGTCCAAGGTCCAAGGTCGAAAAACGGTAAAGAGTGATGAGTGAGATAGAACCAGTCCAACGTCCAACGTCCAACGTCCAAAGTCGAAAACGAGAAGCAGTCGGCAGCCAAAACCAGCTAGATAGTTGATTGGTTGAATGGGAAGAACTGAAAGCT
>JAUVYF010000074.1 GCA_030603215.1 Candidatus Bipolaricaulota bacterium | reverse complement strand
CCTACCTCATGCTTCGAGGAAAGGTTGTAAGGATCTGAAGGATAGTACCTGTCGCAACGCGCTAACTTAAAGGAGGATATAACCTAGACTGGGCTCACAGGACTGCGGATTCTTCTTCTATTGGCACTGGTCTTCTGAGCTGGTTGTGGATTTCCATTCAACCAGCCAGCTATTGGCCCGGGCGGAACGATCGCGTTCTTCCTGAGGAATCGGGGGACGTATACCTCATTTCACTGCCAAGCGGTCTCCCTGGTCCGTGTGTGCGGCACACATCCTGTATCACATCGGGATCTTGCCCTAGGAGGGCTCTGTAATCGTCCACTTCTTCGTGTAGGGCGATCTTCGAGTCAATGGGTGACTGCGTGGAGACCGATCATCCATTGGGTGATCTGATATGCGAGTCACCGGACCACGACTCCAGCAATCTTGGCCATACGAGCAGCCTAGCATAGATGATCCGATAACAGGGATGATGAAGTGGGTTCCAAGCACGCTTTGCTGGTGAAATGGGGTATGTATCCCCTGATTCCCAATTATCGTAGGTGAAACAATGTGGCCGTTTGCACAGGCGGTTGAATCATGTATACTAAGTATCCACTGCTTGGAGGTAAGATTATGTTACGAAGAGGTTGTCTTTGGCGTAGCTAACTTGATCCGCACTAGCTACCTGTCTTCAGTTTTTCCTTCTTTCGTACCTCCGTTTGAACCCTGGTGGCGTCTCTAAGATCCTGGTGTATTCCTGACGTCTAACTTCCCAAACATACTGGAGAGCGAATCTTATCAATTCGTCCAGTTCATCAAAAGGAGGTATATCAATGTACGACCTTTGGGTATCTGTTGACCGTTGTGTCGAGGCCTGTCCAGCCAAGGTTCCGATGACCCCCGGTGTAGGATTCCTCATCCGCCTGGGAAGGATGATCTTCCCCAACGGCGGCCCTATTTGTTTACACGCTCTGCAAAACTACATGCCGATTCTCACTGCCAAGCAGCGAGAGATCACTGAGGCCAAACAAGCGGACTGGATGTGGCGCGTTCATCATGTTCAGTGTCCAAACCCCGGAAGCCGCATTATCTGGCGCTTGGAACAGAGACCACTCGGAGGCACGAAGGTAGAGTCGCACCATACGATTCAAGCACAGAGCGGTGACCTGCAACTCTCCGTTTGTGAGGTTCTCGGGAAATGCACCTCCGGAATGAAAAAAGGAGATTTCGCCATTGCTCGCAATGGGTTGCTCTATCTTCCGCAACCATTCTGTTTATGGCCCCTACAGACTGCTATACCGCGCTTGATTTCTATGCAGCAACCAGGATACTCAACAAACGTCTGGCCTTGCGCATATGAGAAGCTGATTTGCCCAGATCCGACTGGAAATGTGGTTCTTCAAATCGAACGAGTATGACAGATTCAGCTCACACCGCATTGGGTAATGTGCGAGTCCGTTCCCTCACACAGGGAAACTGACCGGATCCGTAAACAGAAAACGGGCGACCGCGTGTAGCCGATCGCCCGTGATGTTGTACTGTATGTGGTCTGCTTACCCTGCGCGGCAGATGCCCTTACCGTTCCCGCGGCCAAGCCCGCTGCCGTCAGCTAGGCACCGGCCGTTCCCGTTCATGGCGCCGTATCCAGTGCCATCCATCGGTGCTTCCCAGTCAGCATCATCACAGTTTGGGATGCCATCACCATCTGCATCGTACTGATTCAGGTAGAGGCATGTCCCATCCATCTGTCCTGATGCTTGTGCCATGCTTCCCGCGCCAAACCGGTTACCGGCAAAGGCTACTAGCCCGATCACCAGAATACTCACTGCCAGAACACTGATAATCACTGTCTTCATCTTGTTCATCATGTCCTCCTTATGGACTTGAGATTGATGAGATAGTAACTCGCGCGTATGGAGCATGTGTGAAGAACTTTTGCGGAAGCTATGTGGATGGCCACAGACAAGTGAATGCATGAGAAGGCTACTCCTGTTTGTGCGCAACGGCATCTCCAGTCTCGCCTCCTTAACCGGAATGACAACCGACTTCTCTTAGCCACGGGTACAGTTGCCCCCAAAGTGGGTCCGATCTGGCTAGACAGGATCGCGCTTCATAATTCCGTCCAGTGAATGGCTCCTCCTTGACAGGTGAACTGAATTGTGCTAGGCTGACGTATCTCCAAGAGAAGAGGTGGTAACGATGCAAGCATGTCGTATTGTAACAATGTCTCCTGAATGCGTTCTTCAAGCGAGTAGTCTCAATAACCCCTTCTCCTATCTGTATAATCCGAACGCCTCTCTTGAGGCGCAACGCTAGCTATCTGTAAGCTTCAGCTTCTAGCTCGAAATAACCTGTTGTAGTTCCTTGCGTTAATTATGCGCTGCGGGACTACAAGAGATTCACAGTTATACATATAAGGAGATATCGGATGTTTGTTCCTAGAGAAGAATGCTTCGTCGCTGTACTCAAAGTAAAAGATGAGATCATGCAGTCCGGACGTGAATACCTTCGACAGCAGGGATTCACCGAGATCTTGCCGGTGATTCTCTCGCCAATCACCGACCCACTTCACCACGACACTTTCGATGGAACTGTAAGCTTTTACGGCCACCCCTATCAACTAACCAAGAGCATGATCCTGCATAAGCAGATTGCTCTACGAACATTACCACGCATTTACTGCTTCTCTCCCAATGTCCGCATGGAATCAGCAGAACGGGCGGGGCTTGGACGATACCTCGCCGAGTTTGTCCAGCTCGATCTCGAGGCGCGCGATGCATCGCGGGAGGAGATCATGCAGATCGGAGAAGGTCTCGTTGTGCATGTAATCGCAACAGTCATTAACCGTTGTCCAGCCGAGCTCAGTCGCTTGGGACGTGAATTATCGGTCCCAAAAACCCCGTTTCCTCGCATAACCTTCTGCGAAGCCAAGGAGAGGTTTGGACAGACGCTCGACGACTCCCTGTCGGCATCGCTATCAGCGCCGACATGGCTGATCGACTTCCCCCGTTCAGTGCGCGAGTTCTACGACCGCGAAGACCCACAACGGCCCGATATCCTTTTGGATATGGATCTAATATATCCAGAAGGGTATGGCGAGGCCCTCTCGGGAGGAGAGAGAGAACATACTTTACTGCGCATCTTGCGCCGCTTGGAGCAAGACGCGCTCGACAAAGACAAATTCTTCCAGTATCTCGCAGTGGCAGCAGCAGGAATCCCTCCTTCGGCCGGATTCGGAATTGGGATAGAGCGATTGACCAGATTTGTGTGCGGCCTAGACCAGATAGAGCAGGCGCGTCTCTTTCCTAAGACTCCGGGCAAGATAGGAGCCGTCTAGACCAAAAGTGGAATGACAGCCAACTTCTCTGTTTGTCGCTATCAGGCGGACGAGATGGGGCCAAACGTTCTGTCTTGCTAGATGGATGTGAGCCGCCGTCAACGTATAGCCCATGCTCTATCACCATTTCTCTCGCTTCCGCCCGGGCCAGAAAAAAGGGATAGGCTACTTATTGGTTCGTAGCTAGTAGGCGGTAGCCTGTAGTAGTCCATGATCTGTGAATGTTCTCCTTTAACCACTCACTACTTGCCACAAGCTACATACCGCATTTCCTCTAAGAAAAAGCTGCCTCGTCGATAGCTAGGCCTTGCCCACGATCTACTTTGTCGGGAGTCGCGCTGCCTGTATCCCTAGCTCAGCAACGCCCCCAGCAGCAGGATTACTAGTCCGTTTGCGATCGGTCCGAAGCCGTTAACCCGCGGCACAGCTCTTCGACGATTGCTCGTCCCTGGTCGCGGGAGTAGAAGTTACGAATCTGCGGGATGATCTCAGAGCGAGCGATCCGTCCCTGCTTGAGGTCTTCGCGCCGCTCCTCAACAATCGCCTGCGCTTGCGCGGGTCGGGGTCCCCAATGAAACCGTTCCTCGAAGTTCTCGTCGAGAAAAACGACGATCGGGATAGCCCGGCCGCCATGGGTGAGGTAGCGATCGATCAACTCCGGGTTCTGATCTCGCAGGACTATCCTGATCTCACCATTTCCCGCCTCTTGGAACAGCTTGATAACCACAGGCAAGATGGCAAGTGAATCCCCACACCATGGTTCGGTGATTACCAACACCCGTTGGGGACCGGTCAAGCGGACCTTCACCAGATCCTCCTCTGAAGGCCGCGACCTGCGAAAATGCAGCTCGTGAAGCGCTCGTTGTTCTCCGAGAAGACCGCTATACTCCTCCAGGGTCAGTCCCTTTTCGAAGTAATCCCTGAGCTTCATTCTCACGACCTCCTCGATACGATTGGTCCACGGAGCCCAAGTAATTACCCGACTTCGGCTTCGCTCCGGCGACCGAAGAACGGGCTTGGTATCCTCTGTTCAGACTTAGAGCACATGTAATAGCATGTCCGTTTTCTACAAGTCTCTCCACTCTGGAAATAACATAGCATCCGTCCCGCCGCTTGTCAAGAATTCCTCCTGCGTATGTCAGGAGAACCGGACTGAGGCTTGACTAAAGATGGAGATCTCCTCTATCTCCGTTTGAACAGGGGAACGTATGCCTAATTTCTCTTGCTTCCACGACCTTCACCGGAAAGAACGGGTTTCTCTATGGCAGGCTATTGACGCCTCTGCTTGATCGGACGCCATTTGGTACAATACAATATGTCAAGATCTTCATCTCTGGCCATGGGGCCTCATCTTAAAGCCCTCAGTAGAGTCTATTCTGGTTGGGAGGTTTATATAATGCTATGCAAGTTGAGTTGGCAGGTAAGACTGCTAGGACTCGCTCGTACTGGTCTTGAGCCTGTCCTTCCTGTTTCAGGTGCTCTACGTGATTCTCCACGTTCGCAACGAGACGGTAGGCGCGGTCAGGATCTACCTGAGAGATCGAGATGATCGTACGCAGTGTATTGCCTATGCCCTTCAAATGGTGCTCGCGGCCACCACATATGGAAAACAGGCAGTACAAGAGTCCGCGAGCGTGAGTCCGGGAGAAGAAGAATCCAGCAAAGAGGAGTTGCAGGATGATGATCAGTGTTAAGGGACTCTATCATTCCTATTCTCATGATGAGAAGTACGCAGTAAAGGATGCCAATTTCGAAATCTCCAAGGGTGAGGTATTCGGATTTCTCGGACCTTCCGGTGCCGGTAAATCCACAACCCAGGGCGTTATGACCGGCCTTCTTCAGCTACAGAAGGGAAACGTCACCGTCGCCGGCTACGATGTTAAGAGGGCATCGAGGACCATGTTCAACAAGATTGGGGTTTCCTTCGAGCAGTCCAACGTGTATGGCAAGCTCACGGCGCTCGAGAATCTGGAGTTCTACAGAAAGCTCTTCGACGTGTCCACCCGGGACCCGAAGGAGCTGCTCGAAATAGTCGGCCTCGATCACGTCGCGACACAGAGGGTATCGGAGTTCTCCAAGGGCATGAAGCACAGGCTCACTTTTATTCGGAGCATGCTCAACAATCCCGAGATGTGGTTTCTCGACGAGCCAACCACCGGTCTCGACCCGGCAATTGCGAGTGTCATCAAGGAGATCGTCAAGGGCGAGAAAAAGAGAGGCACGACGGTGTTCCTCACCACTCACAACATGTTTGTCGCCGATGAGCTCTGCGACCGTGTCGCCTTTATCATCGACGGTGAGATCAAGCTGATCGATTCGCCAAGAAACCTCAAGCTCCAGTACGGGGAACGGCTGGTGGAGGTGGAATACCGGGACAACGGCGACCTCAAGAAAGAGACCCTGTCATTTATAGACGAAAAAGACAAACATCACCTGAACGACATCGTTAACACCGGCAAAGTAGAGATGATGCACACAAAAGAAGCAACGCTGGAAGAGATTTTTATCAAGGTAACGGGCAAGGGGCTTCAGTAACATGAAACTACTGTACAGTTTTCTCAAAGATATGCAGCTGTCGCTAAAGAGCTTCTATATCTACATCGAGCTCGGGTTTGCGCTTGTTTTCGTCGCCGTGATGCTGTTTGCCGTGCCTGAGAATTTCGAGCCAAGGGTCACGGTGTACGCGTATCTCGATCTGGAAGGACCCAATCAGGTCATGGCCGAGGAGTCTCTTACCCAGGAAGGATACGAAGTCATACTACTGCTCTCGAGAGAAGAGGTGGAAGCCGAGCTCGCTGACAATCGCAGCAGTGTCGGTCTGGCCGTCGCTCTCGAGGACGGCACAATCGTCTATGACTATATCCTGCAGGGGTACGAAGACGAGAAGTTCAAGAACATCATCAAGACATCAATCGAATCCGGCTTCGCCAAAGAGATGCCGGGATATGAAAACGTCACGACCGTTACAACCCTCGAAGGCAAAGGCGAAAAATTGTCCGACCGCCTTAACATTCTCCCGGTTTTCTTGGCCCTGAATGCAGCGTTTATGGGGTTGTTTATCATTGCTTCGTACATTTTTCTGGACAAGGATGAAGGAACAATAAAAGCGTTCGCTGTTACGCCGGCCAAGGTCTGGCAATACCTGCTGGGCAAGATGGGAGTCATGCTTGTTTCGGGGCTGATGTCGGGTTTGGTTGCCACGGCATTCATCGCAGGGCTCAAGGCCCACTACCTGCATCTTATTCTGCTGCTAATCGCCTGCAACGCGTTCGGTTCGGCACTCGGGCTGTTTATCGCCAGCTTTTTTGACACCATGACCAAGGCAATGGGGTGGTTATATATGTCGATCATTATCCTTGCTTTTGCCGCGGTGTCCTACTACATGCCTGCATTTTCCCCGCTGGTCATCAGGATGCTGCCTTCCTATCCCATGCTCTTTGCGTTCAGGGAAACCCTGTATGAGGTCAGCGACCTCCGTTACATCTACGCCAACGTCCTCGGGTTCTCGCTGGCCGGAGTGGTCCTTTTCCTGCTGTCAAACTGGCGCTTCAAGAAAACACTTACGGTGTAAAGGAGAGCAATCGGATGTTGAGAAGAATTTTGGCGGTAACGCTCAGAGATTTGAAAAGCGGTACCCGGGACTTTCTCATCCTGTATATCACCGTCGCGCCGTTCCTGCTGGCCCTTGTCCTCAACGCCATTATCCCGGGAGCCGAGTCGACGACAATCAATATTGCGGTTGATGCTTCGGTCGATCGGGCGGTGATTGAGTACCTGGAAGGGTACGCCAAGGTCGAGGTGCTGGATGATGTCGAACGTATCAACGCCCGTGTAGAGAAAACCGACGATATCTTCGGGCTTGTCAAAGCACAACAAGGTTATACCATCATCCAGCAAGGAAATGAGACAGCGGGCGGTCTCGAGATGCTCCAGTCGGTGGTCAATGCCCTCGAAAACAGGGATGTCGCTCTCCCTGTTGAGGTGCGTATGTCAGACATCGGCTGGAAACTCTCTCCGCTCAAACAGTACGGGGCAAATTTCCTCATCGTATTCTGCTCGGTATTCGGCGGAATGCTGATTACCCTGAGCCTTGTTGAAGAGAAGATGAGCAACACGCTATCGGCAATCAATGTCGCCCCGATCTCCAAAACCGAATTCGTCATAGGAAAGAGCGTAATAGCCTTCCTGGTGCCGATTATCGGAGCCTTGGGCACTATCTGGATATTGGGATTCGAACACATCAACTACGGCATGATTACCTTTTCGTTTATCAGCGTCGCCATAATCGGCATAGTCATTGGATTCAGCATCGGCGTGGTCAATACCGAGCCGATAGGCGCCGTGGCAAGTTACAAGACCGTATTCATACCCGTTGTCGGCTCGATATTGGGCGCAATCTTCATCTCGGACAGTTGGCGCTTCGTACTCTACTGGTCGCCTTTTTACTGGGCCTACGAAGCGCTAGATTCCATATTACTGAAC
>JAUVYF010000090.1 GCA_030603215.1 Candidatus Bipolaricaulota bacterium | reverse complement strand
CTGCCGTCGTAAGTTAGCAGGGAGCTTTGTTGATAGAGTATGGGTTGCCATCTTCGCCTCCTTCTACCGCATACTTTAGCATAACAAGTCTACTATGTCTACTTGTTAGTGCCAGGAATGTGCCACCAGCTGAAGCGCTCTTCCCACCGAATTGGTTTCCCCATGCCCTTCTCAGACAGCGTAGCCGCTCCGTCTACTCGAGGAGATCCGAGCCAACATTCTAGCGGCGGAGAAGAGGACATCAGGGTTTCTGGGTGAGATTCTTGGTGGAGAGGGCGTGTGAAGCCATTCCCAGAACCGTCGTCCCGGTGAAGGCAGCCTTGCATATAGACCGTGCGAGCTCGTATACTGAAGGTAGCCTTTGATATGGACTAGAGCAGAATCCATGTTAAAGGTAGAGAGAATTGAGGAGGAGAATGGCGTGTCTACGAGAAGAACTGGACGGGCAGGGCGCTATATCCGACAGCATGAAGGTTATCAAGCTTTCATCACAGCGCCGTTACCTCCAAATCCCCCAGTCCACGTAGATCCACAGATGCAGGTTCTGCTCTCGCAAGCTGAACTTGCCTTGGGACGTTTGGACGGTTCGACACAGACACTCCCTGGTCCGGACTTGTTTGTGTTCATGTATGTCCGGAAAGAAGCGGTGTTATCAAGCCAAATCGAGGGCACGCAGAGCTCGTTAGACGATCTATTGCAAGCTGAGGCAAAGATATTCAGCCCAGACCGGCCTCGTGACGTAGGAGAAGTGCTTAACTACGTCGACGCCATGAACTACGGCTTGGAACATCTTCAGACGCTTCCCGTATCCGTGCGTCTAATTCGCGCGATTCACAAGCGACTCCTTAAGGGCGTCCGAGGGTCTCAACATCAGCCTGGCGAACTGCGCACCACACAGAATTGGATCGGTCCAAGCGGTTGCACTCTAAACGAGGCTGCCTTCATCCCTCCTCCCGCAAGCGAGGTACCTAAAGCGCTTGGAGATTGGGAGCGTTTCCTGCATGGTGACCGTGAGATGCCGCTTCTAGTCAATGTAGGGTTGGCCCACGCCCAATTTGAGACTATCCACCCGTTTCTCGACGGCAATGGAAGGATCGGCCGTCTGCTTATCACCTTTCTTCTTTGTGAACGCGGAATCCTGCAGAAGCCCGTACTCTATCTCTCTTACTACTTCAGGCGCCATAGACAGCAGTATTACGATTTACTACAAGCGGTGCGGGACACAGGCGACTGGGAGTCTTGGTTGAAGTTCTTCTTTCAGGGGATAGCTGAAGTATCGCAAGAGGCTACCACCACTGCTCGGCGCATTGTGGAGCTGCGCGAAAAGCACTGGGCTCTGATTATCGAACGGTTTGGGCGCGTAGCCGCCAACGGGCTCAAAGTATTGGAGTCGCTCTACTCCCGACCAATCATCACCGTAAACGATACCGTCAAGATGACGGGAACCAGCTTCACGGCAGCCAATCAACTAATGAAGAAGTTCGTCGCGTACAGAATGCTCTCTGAGATTACCGGTCACGCACGAAATCGACGGTTCCGTTACGATGCCTATATCGACCTCTTTGCTGAGGAGGTTAAGGACGGGTGAAAAACTCAAGCGCGCTCCTTACCAAATAGGATATGCCGTGCTCTTGCTCAGACGGTGGAATTGTTCCACAGTCAATAGCGCTAACCGTAAGTCCGAGTCTTCCTGCTGTCAGGGCAGATGATGCGATGGATCAATGCAGCGCTTGACAGGACGCGGCCATCACCTGATTGCGCATGGGTGGGCGATCGCTGATAATGGGCCACAACTCACAAGGCAATCCTCCCACCGGGACGGTGATCACAGACTATGGAGTCTAACAGCGATTTTGAGCAACTGATTGAACGACGTGGCACGGATAGCATTAAATGGACTTTGTTCGATGAGGATGTCCTGCCAATGTGGGTTGCGGATATGGACTTTCGCGCTCCACAGGCCGTGATCACGGCTCTGCAACAACGCGTCGAACATGGCGTATTCGGTTATCCGCACGAGCCCCCACGCCTGCGTGATGTAGTTGTCGATTGGATCGCCCGACACTACAAGTGGGCGGTGCAGCCGGATGCCCTCGTTTTCCTCCCCAATGTGGCGGTTGGGTTCAACCTAGCGATCCAAGCCGACGGGAAGGCTGGTAGTGGTTTGCTGTTTCAGCCGCCGATTTACTTTCCTATCCTTGACACTCCGAAGCATGCTGGACTCGAAGCGCGGCCAAGCGAACTGGTACGAGGAGAAGATGGCCGCTACGAGATCGACTATGATGATGTAGAACGGGTGGCAGGCGAGCGATGTTCGGCGTTCATCCTGTGCAACCCACACAACCCGGTGGGGCGCGTCTTCTGCCTCGAGGAACTCGAGAAACTGGGGGAGACTTGCCTGCGTCACGACCTGCTCATCTGCTCCGATGAGATCCACGCCGACCTTGTCTACGACGGGCGACGCCATATCCCTATCGCCAGTATCGATCCAGAGATCGCGGCGCGGACGATCACCCTGATCGCGCCGAACAAGACGTTCAATGTAGCGGGGATAAGCTGCGCAATCGCCGTTGTCCCCAATCCTGAATTGCGACAACGCTTGGAGGAGGCACGCCGCGGTATTGTCCCGCATGTTGGGATCATGAGTTATGTGATGACCGATGCTGCCTACCGGCACGGTGAACGATGGTTGAGCCAACTCATTGAATACCTGGCTAAGAATCGTAGCTTTGTGGAGGAATTCGTCTGCGACCAGCTCCCAGGCGTGAGAGTAGCTCCGATCGAGGGAACGTATCTTGCGTGGCTTGATTGTCGCGATCTTGGCCTTGAGGAGAGTCCGCGTACGTTCTTCCTCCGCGAGGCGCGTGTTGGGCTAAACGACGGGGCTCGCTTCGGCCCTGGCGGGGAGGGGTTCGCGCGCCTCAATTTCGCGACACCGCGGTCTAACCTCCTCGATGGCCTCCAGCGCATGCGAAGGGCACTGCTGTTGAGGGAAGAGAACACTTGATTCCAGATCCACCGATTACCAGTTTCTGGTCAAGATTGGTTGAAATCCTTCCTTGCTGTCCCTAGAATCATATATGATCCGGAGGGGTGGGTGAGCGGCCTAAGCCGCTAGTTTGGAGAACTGGTGTACCTTCGGGTACCGCGGGTTCGAATCCCGCCCCCTCCGCCAACGCCTGTGCTAGGTGGGGGGCTAGCGGTCCCCTTAATCCACAACCCGCTATAGTGGAGCTGAAAGGCGTTTTGAGAGAGGAAGTAGTAGGGTCTGTGCCGGGAAAGTAGTGTTGAGGGTTGAGCCCTCTGCGGCGCATGCTAGTGAACTCCGTCAGGCCTGGAAAGGAGCAGCGGTAAGCAAGCCTCTGTGGGTGTTAGAGGATCACTTGACCTGAGCTGGCTACCTTGGTGGCGCCTGTTGCTTTCTCGCGAGGAACCCACGCACAGGCTGTTAATGGGGAAAGATATGCGGACATTCTTGTGTATTCCAATTGGTGAAGCGTTGAGAGTGAAGCTCGCTGATCTCTCTTCTCGATTTCAGCGATTGGTCCATGTACGAGCCAGTTGGGTGCGGCCGGAGAATTTTCACTTGACGGTACGTTTCCTGGGGGAAATTGACCCAATGTTAACGGTTGATTTAGAGCGGTGTTTTCGTGCTGTACTCAAGCGTATTCCTCCTTTTGTTGCTCCGATCAATGAACTGGGGGCCTTTCCTTCAGCCCGGCGACCACGTGTTGTCTGGGCGGGAGGGAGAGCCGTTGTTCCGTTTGTCCAACTTGTTTCATTGGTCGAACAAGAGCTAACCGGGTTTGGCTTTCCAAGGGAGCGCAAGCCGGACATATCTCATGTTACCCTTGCTCGAATCAAAGGAAAGGCTGATGGGTCGGTTGAGGAAGCGATTTGCTCGCTTGGTGGTATTCCATCTTGGAACCTGCAGGCCGAGCAGCTTGTTCTGATGGAGAGCAGACTCACCTCTCGTGGAGCGGTTTACTCTCCATTGTTTTCCCTTCCCATGCGAGGGTGAAATGTCGCCCTTCAAGTACCTGGATCACACAGCAGACATGTGCATTCAAGGGATAGGAACTTCCGTTGAAGAAGCGTTTTGCGAAGCAGCACGCGCTGTATTCAACCTTATGGTCGATCTGGATATGGTTGTCCCCAAGAGAAGAATCCAGGTTTCTGTAGGCGCGTCCAGCCTGGAGTTCCTTCTAGTGGAGTGGCTGGACGCACTTATCAGTCAGAAGGATCTTTCGCGAATGATCTTCTGTCGTTTTGGTGTAGATATTGTGACGAACAGTAATGGGTTCCATCTAGAAGGTGAAGGATGGGGGGAAGAACTCAATCACGTTTGGCACAGAGCCAAATTAGAGGTGAAGGGGGTGAGCTACGCGGGCCTGCAAGTCTCTAGAGGGAAAGAAGGCTGGATCGCGCAGTGCGTGGTCGATGTGTAGATAACAATGAGTGAACAATACATGCTAGAAAGGCTGGGGGAAGCGGAGTGGCTTGTCCCTGCAACTGGCGAGATGCGAGTTCCTGGCCGGATATTCGCTGATTGCGGGACAATTGAGCAGTTGAAGGCCGATATAGAAGAAGGAAAAGAATGGAATGCCCTGCGCCAGGTGTGTGAGGTTGCGTGTCTTCCCGGTATTGTCACAGCATCACTTGCCCTTCCTGATGTTCACCCAGGCTATGGATTTCCTATTGGTGGGGTAGCGGCGTTTGATGTTCATAGCGGTGTGGTTGTGGTTGGCGGAGTGGGTTTTGACATCAACTGCGGTGTCCGCACGCTTAGAACACCGCTTACTGAAGAAAGTATCCTGGATTACAAGGAAAAGCTAGCCAAGCAACTCTTCCGTGATATCCCCGCCGGACTGGGCTCAGAAGGAAAG
The DNA here is from genome assembly GCA_030603215.1 of Candidatus Bipolaricaulota bacterium. Lineage (GTDB taxonomy): Bacteria > Bipolaricaulota > Bipolaricaulia > UBA7950 > UBA9294 > JAUVYF01. Next base: position 1,345 of record JAUVYF010000090.1, on the reverse strand, counting down.
CTGCGTTTATCGGTCGAGGAGATCGACCAGGTTTTGATCAAGGGAGCAAGATTTGTAGTAGAACAAGGCTACGGACTAGAGGAGGATCTGGAGTATATAGAGGAAGGAGGACAGCTTGCTGGGGCCGATCCGGGTACGGTCAGTCCTGTGGCCAAACAGCGCCAGTTTCGCCAGGTAGGCACGCTTGGTTCGGGAAATCACTATCTAGAGGTACAGCTTGTAGAAGAAGTGTTTGATCAGAAGGCGGCTGGCATCTATGGTTTACGCAAGGGAGAAGTTGTCATCTCTATTCATACTGGCTCGCGCGCTCTTGGTCATCAGATTGGGCAGGACTACCTAAAAGAAATGGCTAAGGCAACCAAGAAGTATAACCTACCGGTGCGGGCGCGGGAGCTCGCGTGTGCTCCGATTAAGAGCGAAGAAGGGGAGCGTTACCTAGCCGCTGTTGCCTGTGGGGGAAACTGCGCATTTGCTAATAGGCAAGTGATTACACATCTTGTTCGCTCCTCGTTTGCTCGTGTCTGTGGCATTCCTCCGGCCAGTGTATGCACCGTATACGATATCGGACACAATAATGTCAAGCTTGAACGTCATTGTGTTGATGGAGAAGAACGCACACTTCTTGTCCATCGTAAAGGGGCTACAAGGGCATTTGGTCCTGGACGCGAGGAGTCGCCTGTGTCCTATCGGAGCGTTGGCCACCCGATGCTTGTTGGCGGAACAATGGGGACGGCTTCGTACATCATGAGGGGAACAGAGGTTGGAATGAAAAAGACATTTGGGAGCGGGGTCCATGGAGCTGGACGTGCTCTGTCGCGCAGAAAAGCAGCCAAGCGATACTGGGGCGAAGATGTCAGGTCATCACTCAAGGATAGAGGAATTATCCTGCGCGCTCATAACCTGCGTGGTATTGCCGAGGAAGCCCCCGGCGCCTACAAAGACATAGAGCAGGTGGTTAAAGCAGCGACTGATGCAGGGATAAATCGCCCGGTGGTACGTCTCCGACCGCTTATTGTGATCAAGGGCTGAATTGGTTCCTCACGGTTAAGGCAACCCAGAGAAACTGATGAAAAGAGTGGTAGAGGACTTTCACCTGATGTTCGGTCAATAGGCTGATCAGTTACTTCATCAGGTATTTAGGAAGTTGACGTTGGACGTTGCTTGGACTATCGATCTTGGGCTTTGGACGTTGGACCTTGGACCTTTGACCATGGTCTTCTCTGCGTCCTCTGCGGTTAACTGCTTTTCACTGCAATATCAGCCGCTGATGGTGTGTGAGAAGGCAGGTGAGTGAGCAATCACTTGAGCCAGGGCACGAGGATCGTGCTTCATAGTCAGTTTGCCC
>JAUVYF010000134.1 GCA_030603215.1 Candidatus Bipolaricaulota bacterium | reverse complement strand
AGAGCTGAAAAGCTTGTTGTGAATAACTGAACACTGATACACATTCCAACCACGGATTAACACTGATGGACGCTGATTTTAACCCTCTTCTAATTGTCTGTTGTGGTTTCTTAATTCGTGTATATCCGTGTATATCCGTGTATATCCGTGGTTGAGGTCTGTCCCTGTTTTCCCACGCTACGAACGATCTACGCGATCCTATCCTTAACGTCGGGCGCCCCAGTGCAATAGGATTGCACGGGGCAAGCGAAGACCCGACGCTAGAGACTGTTCCCGGCTTCACCCAACAAACTCAACGAACTCAACGAACTCAACGAGCCAGACATTCATCACTCATACAGGTCTTGTTTTCCCGTAATTTGCATTACAGCGCGAATGTGTATAGGCTAGTTTGCTGTGGTGGACGCGAAACGTTGTTTTGGTTTTATTGTTTGGTTTGTGGCTGCGGTCATTTTCCTGTCCTGGTCTGCGTTTGGGGCGAGGCCAATAGCCAGAGACGATTTTGTAACGATTGACGAGGATACCTCGGTTCTGGTCGATGTGCTCGCAAATGACACAGACCCTGATGGGAAACTACTCACAATAGCCTCGGTATCTACCCCCAACTACGGAACTACCTCCATCGAATGGGGTAAAGTCCGCTACACACCTGATGCTCATTTCTATGGCACGGATTCCTTTCCCTATACTGTAACCAATGGTACTGAAACTGATACCGCTAAGGTGACAGTAACGATCATCTCTGTCAATGACGGGCCTATTGCTATGGCTGACGCGGTGGTCACAACGCAAGGTACCTCTGTATCCTTTACGCTGAAGGCTACGGACGTGGATCTAGATCCTTCTGCTGTTGGTGGATACGGGCTTGTCTTTGAGATCGTGGATGGGCCCGCGCATGGTGAGTTAAGCGGTGATTTAACCGCGGTTACCTATACATTACCAGATACAGCATCAGTAGAGGTGACCTATACGCCGGAGCCGGAATTCACCGGAACGGACTCCATCACGTTTTCTGTTACAGATCAGTTTGGCGCGTTCGATATGGCCAAGATTCCGATTGGCGTATCTGAGCGAGAGACTGGGATGCTTGCCGGGACATGGGATACCTCAATCGGCGCTAGGGGGCAGCCTTTCGAGATCAGCGCTCTTACGTCTACTTTGGCACTAGTATACGAACTAGGTGACTTCAAAGCTCAAATGATTGCTGCCTGGAAGGGCGACTCGTTCTCCTCTCTGCGCATAAACACTAGTTTTCCCCTTGAGGATGTGCTTAATGTAAGAACAACCCTTGCCTTTACTCCGAATGTGCCTGCTATGTTCAATTACTGGCGAACCACTGCGACCTTCAGGTTCTCTGACATTGGCTTTACGTATACCTTCTACCTGCCGAAAAACCTCGATTCATCCTATAACCAGCTTGTTGCTCAAGGACGCATAGAGGATGTTTCCTTAACTAGCACTACAAGGTTTGCGGGAGGGAGCCTTGCCTTCGAGAAACAGGAGTTCAGAGCGCGCTGGAAGTGGTCAGAATGTGATCTTTCGCTCGATGCAAAGCTGAGTATCGAAAGTGAAGAAGGCTTCAACGAGTTCCTATTAACAGTGCGAGATATCCCAATCCTAGAAGCAGATGAGAACAATATTTTCGCTATCACCCTGCGGCTTGATACAACGTTTACCACCACAACCAAGGCGGTCAAGCCGACTCTTACATTGCGATCGGATTGGATCGAGTGTTTCAGGATCCTCTGCGAACTGGTGACAGGTGAGGGTGATACGAGCATCGAGGGCATCTCGCTCTACGGCTTACTGTTTAAGACCCGGATCTTCGAAGATATGCAGATTGACATCGGCATCTCGTTTGTGGAGACCAAGAATTCTTCAGTCACTGGCTACTCTGATTACTCCGTAAAGTGGATGCTTTCGGGGTCAACCTCATCTTGCTGTGGTTCCCCCGGAAAGTGGCAAATCGCCACCTATTTTCAATCGGGCGAGTCCGCCTTACTAGGCTGGGGGATGACCACATTCAAGCTGGAGACTGCCCTGGCTGATCAGATAGAAATCTCGACAAAACTAACATTGCGAACAGAGGCTCCACACTGGGAATGGACAGGGGGGTGGGAGATCGACTGGTAGAAGAGATGGTACAACCCTGATGGCATCGGGCAGAGTCGCGCGTCCATCAACGCAAGTGCAGCAAAGCGGTGACGCCCGGTGCCCCAGGGGCAGACATTCCAGATCACAGGAGGATGGGAAATTGACTGGTAGAAGAGATGGTACAACCCTGATGGCATCGGGCAGAGTCGCGCGTCCATCAACGCAAGTGCAACAAAGCGGTGACGCCCGGTGCCCCAGGGGCAGGCATTACGGATGACAGGAGGTGGGAGATCGAATAGTAGAAGAAGAAGTACAACCCTGATGGCATCGGGCAGAGTCGCGCGTCCATCATTAAGTTACAGCAGAGCGATGACGCCCGGTGCCCCAGGGGCAGACATTACGGATAACAGCGTCGTATTGATAGGGGAGGTGTTTTGTCTTCCCAGATAGGATTCCTGTTTGACGGAGAGGAGAAAGGAGGAGAATAAAGATAACAAAAGATCTGAATCTAATTTGAGCCTGCTCAATGTCTAGCTAGTCATTTTCCACTTGATATCCTTAGGCGCATTGCACAATATGGGTTTAGGGTTTAGGATTTTTCTAGCTAACGCAAGGTAACCCACAGAAGGACTTACGAGCTTAGCCTCTCGCAAAGACGCAAAGATCGCAGAGAAAGGCAAGAACAGGGTTAAGAGCAAAGGCAACTTAGCGCCAAGACAAATACATTTAACCGCAGAGGGCGCAGAGTACGCAAAGGAAAACAAGAACAGGGTTTTGCTTGTGTAGCGTCGCACTTCATGTGCGACGTTGCTGCTCAGAGACTGGCGGCTGGGGGGACATTTCCCCGACGAGGGAGTAACGAGGTAGCGCCAGAAGATAGGGACAGGCATCTTTTCCCTCGGGTTACTTGAAAACCAGCCAGTCCCTGACCAACAACGTCGCAGCAATACGTAGACCGTTTAGACATTGGAAATAAGAGCGAGTCTCGAATTGCGAAGATGGAATTGCATACCCGGTAAGACAGTCAAGAGAAGCCCGAATCTGCAATTCCAATATTCGTGGTTCGGGTTTTCTACTTTCAAATTCGCCATTCGCCATCACCCGTTACCCATCACTTTTCACTCATTACTGTCTCTTACTCCCCCTCCCTTTAATTCCCTCCTTTACCCCATGTAGTAACTCCAATCCTACTACTACACGGGGCGAGGTCGGGGAGGGAAGATCATAGAACATCCCTCTCCCTCGATGAAGGGAGAGGCTAGGTGAGGGTGAGATGAAG
>JAUVYF010000137.1 GCA_030603215.1 Candidatus Bipolaricaulota bacterium | reverse complement strand
CTTGGTAAGCGACTAGTGTGTTGTGCTCTGTTAAGGATGCATTATGACCGTGTTGCCTCATTTAAAAAAGTACTCGAAATGACATTCGTTGCCTCACGTGAAAATGTACTCCAAATTAACATGTCGTTCCTCCTGCTTTGGCCTGTTCTTTGACCGCACAAGATCATCTAATCTCTCTTGCAGTCTGGTGATCTATTGTTTCAGCTTCACTGGGTTTAGTTTCGCGTATTCCTCCCTGAGAACTTCCTTCGCCTGGTTGGGAACGAAGTCTGACTCAACGGTCCGCCTGTAAGGCGTCTTTGCACAATCGTATCTCTTCTTCACCTTGCTTCCGATCCTTGTCTTCTCTATGAGCTTCATCACCGGTTGGAAGAAGTTGGTGTAGAGCCTAAGGTGATCGTAGAGCTTGTTTAACACCTCAAGCTCTTGTTCGGTATCGTGTCTTCGATAACCAACCGCTCTTCTTACCACGGAGTAGTTCTTCTGCTCCACGAAGCAGTTGTCATTCTTCCTGTAGGGTCTAGCGCGGGTGAACGTGATTCTGTTCTCACTACAGTAGCGTAACAGATGATTGTTGATGAACTCACTCCCATAGTACATTGGGAGGAGCAGCCACCGGTGGTGTAACCTTCCTTGGACAAACCAATGATCTAAGGAGGTACACAGTGATGACTGCTCAACAAGAGTGTAGCGCGGAGATGACGTTGGTGGCAATTGATGTTGCTAAAGCCTGGAACACGGTGCTGGTGGAGAACCCTGATGGTAAGCGTCAGCGCTTCCGAGTGGCGAACACTCGCCCCGATCATGATCGCCTGATGCTGTTCTTGAAGAATCAACCTGCCCAGTGTCGAGTAGCGATGGAACCAACAGGAAACTATCACCGTCCATTGGCTTATCGGCTGCTGAGCGAAGGATTCAAGGTGCATCTGGTCTCCTCGGTAACAGCGGCTCGGTTCCGGGAGGCGATGTTTAACTCCTGGGACAAGAACGACCCTAAGGATGCAGCAGTGATCCTGGATCTGCTCAAGCAAGACAAGGTGCTCCGTTACTATGACCCTCTTGTGGAAGGGATTCACGATCTATGAGGAGATCTTAAAGACATACGTCCAGGTTACACTGGCGAGGACTCGTCTACAACACAGTATCCTAACGCACCATTTACCTCTCTATTGGCCGGAGTTCGCGCGTTACTGGCATTCTTCACGAGCCGGTTGGTTCGCCTCCTTCCTAATCCGCTTCCCTGTTCCACAGGCGGTCCGTCAACTTGATCGGCAGTCCTTCATCCAAGAAGCCTGGCCACTGGTGGGACGCAAGGTGAACAAACGAGCCAAGCTTGAGGAGATGTATGAGCTCGCTTCGGATACGATCGCCCTACCCATTGATCCAGAGAGCTTTGCTGTGCAGGCGTTCCGTCTGCAGCTTAAACGCTACCTCTCGCTGAATGCACTCCGCAGTCAGCTTGAGAGGTGGGCCGAGGAAGCATTGGGATCAAACAAGGATTCCCAGTTGCTTCAGAGTATCCCTGGGATTGGTCCGGTGTTAGCTCTGATCATCCTCGCTGAGGCGGGAGACCTGCGCCGATTTCCTCACCATCGCCAGTTTCTTAAGTTCTGTGGTCTGGATTTGGCAAAGAGACAGTCAGGGGCTTCTCGTGGAAAAGAGCGCCTGTCCAAGCGCGGTAATGCACGACTGCGTTGTGCGTTCTGGATGGCAGGGACTGTGGCTGTGCGCATGCGGGAGAACTCGTTTCGCGACAAGTATGAGCGCTACATCAAGTCTGATCCTACAGATCCGGACCTCAAGCGTAAGGCATTGACGGCAGTAATGGCCAAGATGGCAAGGGTTGCTTATGCCATCGTCAAGATAGGAGTTCCTTATCGAGCGTATTTTGAAGCTGCGGTACCCAGTGGATCGATCCCGCTCAAGCGGGCCGTAGGGGCCAAAAGGACCTCGTAGATAATGCTCGGACCTTCCACTGGGTCCCCAGCCTGTTTTAAGTACGCTAAGGGCCGCTAAACAACGGACCCTGTGTCACTATGGTAAGACGGGGATCACATGGCAAGTGGAAGTCCACATTGGGACCGCTGACAGTAGTGAATTATGGTAAGGCTTCGTCACACAAGACGTGCCAAGGGAGTGTTTCTTCTCCGAGGAGGGTTGACTTCGATGTTAGTACGTTATCTGAATCGATCCCTAAGATCGCAAATGGTACCCTGTTCATGATCTCCTGAAGTGCCTCAAACACCTACACCTGAGCCTTGTTCTTTACTGCCCGAGTCTCTGTCCACCCGGTACATACATCCGTTACATCCAGGGTCTGGATGTAGTCTCCCTTGGGATCACCCCCTTCATGTGATACAAGGTCGATCTCCACAAACCCGGGGCGTAACTCATCCCAGTCACTGAACGTCCTAATTGGGATCTGGTGTTTCAACAGTGTCCCGGGCTTGGTGTTGCATCTTGCCTTTAGTTGATATCTCTTCCTTAGCGGAGCAAGCAGTCGATCGATCGTTGCCGGACTGATCTTGATGAGTTTTTCTCTCACCTCGTTGTTCACCTCTAACTCATCCAGTCGTTCCAGCAGCGGGACGATCTCTGCGAGGTATGGCCCCAATCTCTTTCCACAGATACAGTCACAGATCACCCACACCTTGCGCAGGGCAACAACAACCTGTTTGTCGTACTTCCTTGGTCTTCTCCTTAGCGACCTCTTCCTCTTCGTCCGTTCGTCTTCGACCAGGGTGATCTTTACCTTGCCTCGCCGTCCTTTTCCCACTACCTTGGGTTTAGCTCGCTGTCGTAGTACCCTGGACGCGTATGAGCGGTTGTAGCCTGTTAGTTCAATCACCGTGTCAAGGATCTTCCCTTTCTCTTTCTTGCCTGCCCGTTTGTAGCTGAGCGCCAGTTGCTTCGTTACTGCCTGTTTCTCCTTCATAGTTAGCCCCATCGGTATCTCCTCACTCAGAGAATGACTGTGTTAGGAGACAACTGTAGCCTCACCTCCCATTTCGAGTACATTTCTTAGATGAGGCAACGATACGGTTTGGAGTACCTTCTTAGTGAGGCAATGGTGCGCCAGGATAAGCCTGGTCGTTCTTGCAGTCTGAAAGGAGGCTGCCATGTAAATTGTCGGTTGACATGTAGCCAACCGAGCGGCTGTGTTCAGTAATGGCTCAGTCGAAGCCTTGGGAGGCGAAGCTG
>JAUVYF010000059.1 GCA_030603215.1 Candidatus Bipolaricaulota bacterium | reverse complement strand
GAAGATTGTTGATAATCCCTCTCCCTCGATGAAGGGAGAGGCTAGGTGAGGGTGAGATGAACCTAGTTATACTTCCTCAATTTCTTTCACTCGTGACTTCAGGAGCTGGACTGTTTTTGACTTTACCCAACGAACTCAACGGGCTCTTTTCCCTACTCAACCAGCCAACCAATCAACTATTTAACTTGCCTTTTCTCGACTCCCGACTATGTTTTCAACTCAACGAACTCAACGGGCTCGTTACTCATTACTGTTCGTGGATATCTGGATACCCCCGTATCAAGTACGGGGCGGGCCCTGTTAAATACAAAGCAGAACGAGGTTTCACAGGGCAGGCATCGTCATTCCGGCGAATGCCGGAATCCAGCGTAATGGTGGTTCTATGTTGCTCATCACACGCCACTATTCACCGCATTTCCCAGGCGAACGTCGTCCTTCATTAGGTGTCAGGAGAGTTGGTCATGGCCAGGTTTCCACCCACTACCCACTACTTACAACTTACCACTCACTCTTCACCTCGGCTACAAGGCGAGAGACTGTTAGCTATCGGCTGTGTTCTTCTTATACAGGTAGCGCTTGATGTCAAGCTTTACGCTTTTCTCGAATGGCTGATCCGTCAAGGTAACAAGGTCCCTATTCTTGATCCGCTTAAACATGGCCAGGTTTTCGCTTCTTTCTTTGACCTCTTTCCAAATATGATCGAGCGCGTCAACAGATTCACTAATCCCTAGTTTGTTAAGTGTTGGCCAGTTAGGGTAGATCATAGCCGCGACGGCGGGGGCGCCTTGGCGCTCCCCTTCGTAGATCATTATCTCTTCAATTGCAGGGATGGTTGAAAGTTCCCATTCGACTTCCTCCGGATACACATTCTTGCCAGTTTCAAGGACAATCACGTTCTTTGCCCGACCACAGATAAGGATCCTATTATTGCTGACAAGGCTGCCCAAATCACCTGTGTGAAACCATCCATCCTCGTTGATGACTTCCCTGGTTGCCTCGGGATTGTTGTAGTAGCCGCTCATTATACCTGGCCCGCGGGCGATGATCTCTCCAACGCCATCCTTATTCGCGTGATCAATCTGAAGCTCCACTCCTTCAATAGCCATCATTCCGGGCTCACTAGGGAACTGCTCGCACATGGCAAGTACGGGAGAGGTTTCAGTGAGTCCATAACCTTCCAACATTCCGATTCCCATTCGACGGAGACCTTTTGCCACTTCGTTATTGAGAGGTGCCCCTCCACAAACGAGAAACCGGAAATCCTTGCCAAACAGCTTCCGTGTTAACAGTTTTCCCATCAGCGTGGGGGAGAGACGATTGATTGTTTTCTTTATCAGGCTCTTGCTGATTGAGTTGGATATTTTTCCGTAGAGTACATGGTATAGCTTGGGAACGCCTAGCAGCATCGTTGGTCTTGCTTTCAGCATTACCTGGGTAAGATTGCGATCGACAGGAGTGTAGGTTGTTGTTGCCCCTGAAATCACAGGAGTAAGTAGCGTAACTGTCAATCCGTAGATGTGGTGCCAGGGGACGATGGAAAGGAAGTTATCTCGTGGGGAAAGGTCAACGACCTTACGACAGGCAAGGGCATTCGAGGCGATGTTGGCATGAGTAAGCATTGCCCCTTTAGCGTTGCCGGTTGTTCCAGAGGTATACATAAGAATTGCAAGGTCATCTGGGCCGGTGTCTACAGAGGGCAGTGGTTTCTTGTTAAGCAGCAAAGCGTCGAGGAATAGCGTGTCTTCTGTTGCAGGACGATCCATGGAGATAAGGAACAGATCGGTGGCGAAACCTTGTTCGGTTGACTCTAGCTTAGCAAGCTTCTCTCCAGAGACAATAACCCCTTTGACGCCGGCCTCGGCCAAGATTCGTTCGATTTCTGCTTGTTGCAGTTCGGGGTCTAAGGGGACCGCGGTTGCTCCACAGTGTAGGATCGCGAAAAAAGCGGTTGCCCATGCGGCTCGCGGTTTAGAAATGAGAGCGACCCTGTCTCCTTTCTCGACACCTAATTCGCTTAGGGCGCTAGCCAAGCGAGCAACTCTCTCGCCCAATCGACCATAGGAGATCTCGTTTAGAATCAGATGAATGCCGCGACCATGCTTGCGCTCCTTAGGGATCAACATGCGCAACACCACGCCGTCTCGATAGGACGTAACGGATTGTTGAAACAGTTCATTAATTGTCGGATACATGATTACCTTCCTCATCATATCTTGCGGTCTTTTTCATAATGAATACGATTATAGGGAGGAACTAAGACAGGTCAAACTTTTCGAGCACGAAAACTCCTTCGGTACTTTCGATCACCTTGTTGATGTGTAGTTTTGCCTGATCTAGGTCGGTTTTTGTCTTTGCCGCAAGGGCAATTCCCTGTTCAAATAAGCGAAGCGCCTCTTCTAGTGGGAGATCGTCTTTCTCCAGCTGCTTAGTAATCCCTTCCAGTTTTGTCAAAGCCTCGTTGATTTTCAAGTATCTGTCACCTCCTCTACTTGTGAGAGGATTTTACCTTTCAGTAGGTGGGTTTCGATCTGTTGCCCTTGTGTTAGACACGCAGAGTCTCGCAAGGGGGCAACGCTACCGGGCAGGAAGGTTAGGGAATAGCCACGGCGAAGCGGTAGTCTGGGGTCAGAGAGTCGTAGTAGCCCCGTCAGTCCTTCCTGTCGCTGCTTTTGCCTCTTCCATGACTCTTTTGCCAGGCGCAGGAGCTTGGAGAGAAGAGCGTCTAGCTGCTGGCCTAGTGTTTCTATTTGTCTGCTTGGCAGGCGAAAAATGTACTCTTTGAGCTCTGTCTGCAATCTTCTTTCTTTCTGTTCAATAAGGGAAGTTATTCGCTTACCCAGAGTGTCCACAACGGTAGTTAGCGCAGAGACCACCTCTGTGTGATCTGGCACCGCGAGTTCTGCGGCAGAGGAGGGTGTAGGGGCACGCAGATCCGCGACAAAATCGGCTATTGTGAAGTCAATCTCATGACCAATGGCCGACATAATTGGGATAGAACAGGTGAAGATAGCTCTAGCTAGTTGCTCGTCGTTAAACGCAGCTAAATCTTCTAGGGATCCACCACCCCGGCTGATGATTAACAGATCGAGTGGAGTCTTATCACGGCTAAAGCGTTCGGCAAGCGCGATAGATGAGACAAGCTCATGAGCTGCTGCTTCTCCCTGAACCAAAGCGGAAAAAATGTAGATCTGTATCGTGGGCCAACGCCGTGAGAAAACGGAGAGAATATCACGGATTGCCGCACCACTAGGCGAAGTAACAATACCAATGCGCTGGGGGTAATGTGGGAGTGGCTTCTTATGGCCTTTGTCAAATAGTCCTTCGTTATTCAGTTTTTCTTTCAACTGTTGGAATGCTAACTGTAGCGCGCCCAAGCCTGCCGGCTGAATGAGAGCAGCGATAAACTGATAGCGGCCACGTGGTTCGTAAATCGTCAGTCGTCCGTAGGCAAGGATCTGCTTTCCATTGTCGAGTCTCAGAGAAGAGAGTTTGGAGGCGCCCTTGAATCGAACAGCAGCGATCTCAGACGTAGCATCTTTAATTGTGAAGTACGCGTGCCCGGAAGGAGCAACGGCGAGATTGGAGATTTCTCCCTTTAGCCAAAGAGAACCAATCTCACTCTCCAGGATTCGACGAGCTTCTTTGTTCAGCCTTGATACAGTGTAGATACGTTGCTTCGGCATTGTCATCAGTAAGTGTATCGTCAGAATGAGCGAAAGTGAAGGAGGCGCTAGGGAGCCTTGAAAAAACCCCTAGCTACTGCTATATTTGCTTTCTATGCAGGAGAAAAGCGACGGTCGATTCCCCGCTACTAGAAGGCTTAAGAGAAGGGCAGATTTCGAGCGGGTGTACCGTAGTGGCATAGCGTGGAAAGGAGGCTACTTCTTCCTTTACCTTCTCTCCAGTGGATGCGTTGGCCGAATGGGGATCGTAATAACACGGAGATGGGGAAACGCAGTGGAGAGAAACAAGATGAAGCGCTTTCTCCGGGAGATATTTCGCCGACATCGATTGCTTTTCTCTGAGACAGACATGATCGTACAACCGCAGAAAACGTGCAAAGGGAAATCTTTAGGTGAGATTGAGCGACACCTAATTGAGGAATTCAAGGCGGCCAGTAGGCCGGAGGAGACAAATGGTTAGTGAGACGGTTTTCCTTACTGAGGAAGGATTCAAACGCATGCAGCAAGAGTTGGAACAAGCTAATCGGATACTGTATGAAACGCTTCCACAGAAACTGAAGCACTCGAAGCTGAGCGGGGGAGATCTTCGGGAGAACAAGGAATACATATACCTACAGAGCGAGCAGCAGTATTATGAGCGTGAAGTGCGGCGTCTTACCGCGGTTCTGGAAGCGGCAGAGATTATTCCCGAGGATGAGATATCAGGGGAAGAAATAGTGATTGGCTCTAGTTTCATCCTGCAGGATCTGATTTCTGTCGAGAGCGGGTCATTTACGTTGGTGAGTACGGCTGAGGTTGATCTGGAAAAGGGAAGGATTTCAGTCGCTTCCCCGGTGGGTAGCGCTTTGTTGGGTCGACGGAAGGGGGATGAACTCTCTGTTGAACTTCCAGGCGGCACTGTCCGGTTTGTGGTGTTGGCGATCAAAAAGGAGTGATGAGCGAATCGCTGGTGCAAGCAAAGTTGAATAAACTTCGCGCTTTGCGATGCCAAGGGACCAATCCTTATCCGGCACGCGTTACTCGCACACATACTATTGGAGAGGTTACTGCCCGCTTTTCTGAGCTTGTGCCGGAAGAAAGAAGTGGTAAACAGGTAACGATTACTGGTCGTGTGGTTGCGTTTCGACGAATGGGGAAGGCTTCGTTCTTCGACCTGCGGGATGAAACAGGAGAGATACAGGTATATGCAACCCTGGACGCCTTGGAAGTGATAGGCTATCAGGGCCTGTGCGACAACGATATCGGGGATTTTCTCCAAGTATGTGGGGAAGTGTTTCGCACTAAGAGGGGAGAGCTTACGATTGATGCTGCAAATTGGGCTCTTCTAGCTAAATCGCTTCGCCCACTTCCCGAAAAATGGCACGGCCTAAAGGATGTGGAGTTACGTTATCGTCATCGTTCCCTTGACTTGATTGCCAATGAACGGGCGCGTGATATATTTGTCCGCCGCTCGCGTATGGTTGCCGCAATGCGTCGCTTCTTGGATGAGCGTGGGTTTGTTGAAGTAGAAACACCAATCATGCAACCGATGGCTGGTGGAGCTACGGCGCGGCCATTCATCACTCACCACAACACGCTTAACATTGATTTGTATCTACGCATTGCCCCCGAGCTCTATCTGAAACGACTTGTGATTGGGGGATTGGAACGAGTATATGAGCTGGGAAAAAGTTTTCGTAATGAAGGTGTTTCTACCGAGCATAACCCCGAGTTCACTACCTTAGAGATCTATGAAGCGTATAGTGACTATGAAGGGATGATGTCTCTAGCTGAAGAACTGATACAACGAAGCGCTATGGATGTGACCGGTTCCCTCAAGATTCATTATCAGGGACAAGAAATTAGCCTTGAGTCTCCCTGGCGACGGCTAGACCTGGAAGAAGCAGTTGAAGGCGAATCCGGGGTTCCCGTAGCTAATCGATCCGCTGAGGATATTCTGTCGGACGCGACACGCGCAGGAATTGATCTTCCAGTGCTACCGCGTGGAAAATTGATCGATTGCTTGTTTGAAAGATTCGTCGAGTCAAAGCTGATTCAGCCAACGATTATCAAGGATTACCCGGTAGATACCTCTCCACTTGCCAAGAAAAAAACCGCCATGAAAGGAGTAGTGGAGCGATTTGAGCTTTTCATCGGTGGAATGGAGTTGGCCAACGCGTTTACTGAATTGAATGATCCAATTGATCAGCGCTGCCGATTTGAGCAACAGGAAGGTTGGAGAAAAGATGGAGATGACGAGGCACAGCAGATTGATGAGGATTTTCTGTTCGCCTTAGAACATGGAATGCCTCCGACCGGTGGGATTGGGTTTGGGGTCGATCGGGTGGCAATGTTGTTGACTGATTGTGCGTCCATCCGTGACGTGATTCTTTTTCCGACTTTAAGGGCAAAGGAACGGCGATGATAAGCGCCTGGGCTCGTGTAGTTGATCGGTTGGATGTTGTTATTAATGGGCTCTTGCGGTGGGACGTAGAGGCACTGTATGCGGTTAGCGACAGTACGCAGCTGAGGCGCATTGCGCCCTTACTTGCTGGTGCCACTTACCTTGGCGATGGTTATCTATGGGGCGTGCTAGCTCTGGGGTTGATCTTGTTTGGGGAGCCGGCAGACAGGAGCTACGTACTAGTGGGGGGTGGAATATCCATCATTAATATTGCCATCTTCCGTTTGTTCAAGCTGTTGTTTGCTCGACCTCGTCCAGTATTTACTACATTTGGTTTACGTTCGCGATTCATGGATAGGTATTCGTTTCCTTCCGGTCATGCTACTACATCCTTCGGCCTTGCCTTTGTGATTTCTCATTGCTATCCTTTGCTTGCGGCGCAAGTTGTCGTTTACCTTGCTGCTGGAACGATTGCCCTGTCCCGCGTTTACATGAAGGAACACTATCCTCTGGACGTCATCTGCGGGGCACTTCTTGGAATTTGCACTTCCGCGAGCCTTCTTCCCATTTTCGAGCGGCTGTTTTTTTGACAAGCTTCTCCCAGTAGCCATAGAATATGGAGTATTAGGAGATGAGGACGATCTGGAGGAGGGGGGAGAGGAATGAATAAGTACGTCTCTAGACGCGCAGTAGCTACGAAACGCTCTGCGATCCGTGAGTTGCTCAAGCTAACCGAAGAACCGGATATTATTTCGTTTGCTGGTGGGCTTCCGGCTCCGGAAACATTTCCGCATCACGAGTTGGCGGAGATCGCCGCCGATGAGTTGCGCGAGCACCACGAGAATGTTCTTCAGTATGGCTTGACGGAAGGAAGTCTAACTCTGCGCCGCGCAGTTGTTGAGTGGCTGCAGCCCCTTGGACTACGGTTGAGTGTCGATCAGATTCTGGTGACTACTGCTTCTCAGCAGGGACTGGATCTAGTATCTAAAGCTTTTCTGGACCCAGACGATGTCATATTCTGCGAAGCGCCAACCTATCTAGCAGCACTTCAAACATTTAGCTCATATCAAGCCGAAAGAATAGGAATCTCGATGGATGAAGATGGGATGAACCTTGACATTCTTGAACAACAGATTGCCGTAGCCAGACAGGAAGGCAAGACCCTGAAAGCAATCTATGTGATCCCTGACTTCCAGAATCCGACCGGAATCACAATGTCGCTTGAGAAACGCGGGCGCTTGCTTGAGATTGCTCGGCGAGAGGAGCTATTAGTTATTGAAGATAGCCCATATAGCCAACTGCGTTTTGCCGGAGAAATGATCCCAGCGATCTGGAGTCTAGATACTGATGGTCGCGTGATCACTCTGATGACCTTTTCTAAGGTGCTATCTGCTGGGCTGCGGCTCGGTGTGTTGTTTGCTTCCGATAGTGACTTGATGGATGTTCTTGTACGAATGAAGCAGGCAAGTGACTTGTGCACCTCTAAGCTAACGCAGCATATGGCGGCGCGTTATATCAACGAGTACGGGATGGATGAGCACCTAAGAATGGTCCGCGCGTGTTACCGAAAGAAGCGCGACATGATGATTGCGGCTTTGGAGCGGTACATGCCACAGAATGAAGGGATCACTTGGACTCATCCAGATGGCGGCTTGTTTCTATGGGTATGTCTGCCTGATGAGATTGACACAGGAAAGATGTTTCCACGCGCAATTGAAAACAAAGTGGCCTATGTGACCGGTAGCGAGTTCTATCCCAATGGAGGGGGAGAGAACGCGATGCGCCTTTCATTCTCGTTGAACAGCGAAGCGAAGATTGACGAAGGAATCAGGCGCCTTGCGGATGTTGTGCGCGAGGAGCTTGCCGCTAAGCGTGTGGGGGCTAGTGTGTAGGGAAAGTCCTCCAATAACGGAATCTTGGATCAACTTCTTTGTTGTAGGAGGGAG
Source organism: Candidatus Bipolaricaulota bacterium (assembly GCA_030603215.1). Taxonomy (GTDB): domain Bacteria; phylum Bipolaricaulota; class Bipolaricaulia; order UBA7950; family UBA9294; genus JAUVYF01. The sequence continues at coordinate 1,725 of JAUVYF010000059.1, read as the reverse complement.
CCGGGAAGGTCTTTGACGAAATGGGTGAGTAGCTGAATTGTATTCTCCAGATCGTTCAGCCGTACTGTTGAGGTCGGTGAATGGATAAATCGACAAGGAACTGAGAGAACCCCAGCCATGATTCCTTCGCGTGTTAGGTGAATTGCGCCGGCGTCAGTGCCTCCATAGGTTGGTAGTTTGTATTGATACGGGATTGCCTCACGTTCAGCGGTTTGTTCCAGTGCCTTAATTAGCTTGGGCGAAACGATGATCGAACGATCAGCAACTGTTATTGCTGGGCCTTGGCCAAGACGCACTGGCTGATTCTCTTCAGGAACTCCAGGCATATCCGCTCCGATAGTTCCCTCCAGAGCGAGAGCAAGGTCTGGGTTTATCTGATAGGCGGCAGTGCGTGCTCCGCGCAGGCCTACTTCTTCCCCAATCACAAAGGCAAGGACCAGGTTTACATTAAGATTAGCGCTTGCTAGTCGGCAGGCTGTCTGAATCATCGCCACACAGCCCACTCGGTCATCAAACGCTTTTCCAGTCACGTATCCTTCTCGAAGCTTAGTAAAGGGATAGTGGATTGTAAGAGGATCGCCAATGCGGAGACCCATGTCGGCCACTTCTTGTGACGAGCCGCCCCCTACGTCGATGAACATCTTTTCTATGGGAATTGGCTCCTTGCGCTGTTTCGCCGTTAGAATGTGAGGGGGAGCAGAACCAATCACACCACAATGCTTCTCTCCTGAACGGCTAAGGATTTCTACGCGATGACCAGGGATGATCCTGTCATCCCATCCGCCAAGCGGAGTAAAACGCAGGTATCCATTGTTGTCGATCCATTTTACCATGAATCCTACTTCGTCCATGTGTGCATCAAGCATCAGGGTTAGATCGCTGTTTCCCCTTCGCGTGGCAATGAGGTTTCCAAGTGTGTCCGTTCTCAGTTCATCGACATATGGAGAGATGAATGTCTCGATCTGTCCACGTACCTCGTCTTCGAAACCGGCAACGCCGAAGGCATCCGAAAGTTGTTGTAGAACATTAATTGTTTCCATTACTTACCCCCCTGATTCTACAAGAGTATAAGAGAAGTCAGAGATTTCACCAGTTGGTCTCTTGGCAAGATAGAAGCCTTAGCCTCTCGCCAAGACGCAAAGATCGCAGAGAAAGACAGAGAAGACCGTGGTCCAACGTCCAACGTCCAAAGCCTGAAAGCTGGTGAAGACAGGAGAGATTCTAGCAATTAAGAGGTTTGGAGATATCGAGGCATGGAAAGGCGCTCGAACAAGCAGTTAACCTCAGAGAAGAGCAGAATGATGGGTTGGAAGCAAAGGCTACTTACTGCCAGGAAAAGTCATCTAACCGCGGAGGACATGGAGGAAACCGGAAAGAAAGTCGTCAGTCATCAGTTATCAGTTAAACACAAGAATACGTAGACCGTTCGTAGCGTCGGGTCTTGCGCCCGACGTTGTTCTCGCAAATCGCAGTGGTTCTGTAGCATCTGAGAACAGGGACTGGCTGCTTTTCAACGGAGCCAATGAGAAAAGATGCCTGTCCCTCTTTCAAAAAGCAGCCAGCCCCTGACGAGCAACGATGCCATGATCATCGACGATAATAACGTCGTAGGGGCAGGCCTTGTGCCTGCCCATGATGTCGTGTTGTCCGATGATGGATCGATTGTGGGGGCGTCGGACCACGATGTCGTACCGGTCAATACGAGGGCAACCACAAGGATTGCCC
>JAUVYF010000117.1 GCA_030603215.1 Candidatus Bipolaricaulota bacterium | reverse complement strand
CTCGCCTGCCCTGTGCAATCTTGTTATGTTTGTATTTCACAGGGTGAAGTGATTTTAGTAGTCATACTTCTACGGGGCAACGAACTCAATGAACCCTACGAACCCTTGTTACCAATCAACTATTCAACTGCTTTTTCTCTTGCTGGTCTTTCACCCGTTACGCATCACTCATTACTGTTTCTCGACCTTGGACGCTGGACGTTGGACTTTGGACTGCTTCTATCTTACTCATCACCATTTAGGGATATGCGTTCACGGGATTCCCCGGAACGATTGCACCACACTTATCGCTTTTGTGTCGAAGATCCAATGGGTTCCTTTGGTGGAGTATGACGCGAGTCAATTTGGGAATCGGGTGGGGACACTCTGTAGTGGCCGTAAACGTTAGTCAGGATCACCCCTGTAATGGAAAGTGTACCACCAAAGAAAGAAAGCCAGGTCGGGATCTCTCCCAGCCAGATCCAGGCGATCATAATTGCAAGGACCGGATTTAGGTACAAGAAACTGGCGACACGCGAAGCAGGAGAGCGAGACAGGGCGTAAACCCAAAGTGCGTAGGCGATCGCCGCTGGAAAGACGCCAAGATAGAGAGCCGCACCCGTGGCTGCTATCGGTGCCACCCGCACTGCTGCAATTAGGCTCGGAAGAAAGGGTAAAAGAGGGATCGTCCCTGCCCAGATTACATAGGTCGTGAATTCCAGTGGACGATACCGTGTGATGAAGCGTTTCTGAAGTACATTATATGCGCTCACGAGTACCGCAGCGAGCAGAACTAATAGTGCTCCCGGCTCGAGTTGCAGCAACTTTCCTTCACCGAGTGTTATCAGTGAAACCCCGATGAAGCTTATCGCAACCCCTAACCATCCGGCTGCCCGGAACCGTTCTCCGAGGAAGAACCAAGCAAGGAGAGCTGTAAAGACTGGCGCAGAGGCTATGATAAGACTCGCGGAGCCGGCAGTCACCGTTAGCTCTCCTATATTTAGTGAGAGGTGATAACCGGTGATGCCAAGAAGGCCTAGTGTGAGGATCAATGGGAGGTCGCGTAGCAACGGAAGCCGCATCCGGCTTGTTACTGCATAGATTCCAAGCACGGCTGATGCCGTCAGAAATCGCAATAACGCTAGCTCGCCTGGCCCATAACCAGTAAGTGCAACACGGATCGCCGCAAAAGCCGACGACCAAAATAAAAGGAGCCCTGCCATTGCAATAAGTGTGCGTGTGTCAAATGTCGCTTTCATCGGTTGATAGTCGTTAATGATAACGAACAGACATACTCCGTGCAGGTGAACCTCCATTTAGGATGCATTTATCATTTCGCACGGTTAGGATAAGGTCACAAAACAAGGCTCAAGAATCAACTCTTGCAAAGACCGCTAGGAAAGTGTATAGCACGCGTTTACGGAACTCTCCGAGGGCTGTGCGGGGTATTCTTGAGGTTTTCTTGAGACAATGTTAAGATTTCTGAGAGGCGAGCTTGAGGAAGCAGGCTAGAAGCAGGTACTAGGTATCAGGTACCAGATACTAGGTACCAGATACTAGATACTAGATACCAGATACCAGGTACTAGTGTTCAGTTATTTAGAAATAGCTATCAGCCGTCAGCGATCAGCGATCAGGAAAGGAAGCCTTCAGCTATCAGCGCGCGATTCCTTACTTAACCAATCAACTATTTGACTAGCCTTTGCCTTGCACCCATCACTCATTACACATCACCGTTTTCGGACGTTGGACATTGGACTTTGGACTGGTTCTATGTTACCCATCACACGTTACGCATCACTGTTTTCTAACCCAACGAACCCCTGCCTCGCCTGCCCTGTGCAATCTTGTTATGTTTGTATTTCACAGGGTGAAGTGATTTTAGTAGTCATACTTCTACGGGGCAACGAACTTAATGAACTCTATGAACTCTTGCCAGAAGAGCGTAGCCCTGGCCCTTTTTCTCGAATGCCTACTCAGCGATGTCAGGCATCAGTTATTCCTCCTTGTGTTGCCACGGTCCGCCGGGTGGCCACGTTCGATCAAATCGGTCATCGTCCTTTGCGGCGTGAAGAACAGGTCCAACGAACGAAGCGATCCTCTCAACTACGCTCGCCAAATCCTCGGGGCCAACGGCTTGCCGAGCTTGCGATGGAAGCTCACCCACTGAGTCTGCTTCCCCGGCTCTTCCCCGAACTCCGTCGAAAGGCGCGGTGGAAGATTATCTGGAATCGACGTGCCCCGTCTCTCGAACGTACGGCGCACTGCCTCTGTCAGAATGGATCCGTCGAACGCCTTCCGCTCCGCCAGGACAAAGATGTCGAAGTAGTCCCTCAGGCGACTGTTGAGAAGCCCGAGCGAGACCATCGTCTCGACCTCCTCGGCAATGCTCGTCTCAGGTGGGTAGCTGAGAAGATGAGGGCTTGGGAAATCGAGCAGCCTGGGAAGCTCTACCCACTCAGGCTCCGGTGTGATGACATCACCGATTGCGATATCGATTTGCAGATGCAGTCTAGCGTTGCCAAGACGAGCCTCGAGCGTAACGCGCCGTCCTCCGTATACGTTCTCTCTTCGGATCGCAGCTAGCGAGAGGGTATCAGCAAGGTACTCCATGCCGTCGGATTCGACATGCAGTGTGCAAAGCCCTCGGAAGATCCGAACCAGCGAATCATCGGACAGATCGCCCAAGCTCAGGAGATCGGCGTCGCGTGTCGGGCGCATGGTCTCACCCATCCACAGAAGCATTAACTCCGCTCCCTTGAGCACGAAGCGTTCCGCATAGGGCGACTTCGACAACCGGTATAGCAGGCGCTGCAGCGCGAAACGCTCCAGCATCAACTGCGCTTCGATTCCAAGTTCCTTAGCTCGTGCAACAAGGCGCACGTGCACCGAATGCGCCAGCCCCTGTGTGCGACTCATGCCACGATCGCCTCCAGGTAGGGTCGCATGACGTTTCGAACCCTGCAGATGCGCGCGTAGTGCTCTACTTCACTCATCTTGAATCGCCGATCCCGCCACGCGTCGTTGAGTGCTTCCAGCGCCACGTCAAGTCCGATCTTGTTGCGGTATTTGAAGCAGTCTGCGAGGGTCTTGGCCACGTTGTAGACACATACTGTCTGACCTTCCAGTGTGTGTTCTTCCACTCCTGCCGCGAGCGCCTCTCCAGAGAACCGGACGATCCGGAGCGGTGGGTATTCGATCGCCGGTTTCCGTACACCGCGATCGAGCGCCATCCAGATCTGACGCGGGAGCTGGGTACCGATCACGTGAAACTGGAGCGCAGACAGAAGGCAGATAACCCCGCTCGGCGCAGCGGCTACAGCAAGGACAAGGCCGTGATGCTCGGTGAGTTTGTACTCAAGATCCGGAAGGCGATAGCGGCCGCGCGCGACGCGTTGTAGCTTACCGGATTCGACAAGACGTTTGAGGGTCTGCGGATGGATTCCCATGCCTCGAACCTCACCGTCCGTAATCAAGCCTTGCTTCCTGGCTAGTTGCAGGATCATCTCGGCGTGCATCGTGGAAGCCATGTGACAAAGTGTATACATTTATCGACAAGTGTCAACGTTTTGTCACGCTCGCGCTATGCGTGTCTCACGCCGATCTTGCCGGTGATGGCGGCGGAGATGAGGGACGTGCGGTATTCCTTCAGTCGTTCGATGGCTTCTCGAACCTTGCGATCAGGGCATCGATCTTTGCTGTCTCGCGATCTAGGAAGTCGGCGATCCCTGCTTGTTCCTTCATCGGAGGCACAAGGACACGAAGATCTTTCAGCGAGTCAAGGTTGAGGTTGCGCTGGGCAACATTTTCGCTGGCGATGCTAATCTGGTGCCTGACAAAGGCACTTGTATCTAGAAGAGTCTGTGTCTAGAAGCTAGGAGGGTACAAGACCTGCAATCCAACACTAAGATGTAGTAGATTGTCTTTGCCCTACTAGGAATTCGATTCACACAAACCTATCTCAGGCTGCTCCTTGGGGAAGCAAGCTGAAGGCAGGTACTAGGTACCAGATACTAGGTACCAGGTATCAGATACTAGATACCAGGTATTAGGAAGAGAGGCAGTTTTCAGGAAGAGAGACAGTCTCCAGTTATCAGCAAACAGCGGTCACCGCTCAGCAATCAGGAAAGGAAGCTATTAGTTATCAGTAAACAGTGTTCAGTTCTGGCTTCTTTGTCTTTCAGTATTTTCGACTGTCGACTGCTTCTCAGCTCTCGACTATGTTTTCAACTCAACGAACCCCTGCCTCGCCTGCCCTGTGCAATCTTGTTATGTTTGTATTTCACAGGGTGAAGTGATTTTAGTAGTCATACTTCTACGGGGCA
>JAUVYF010000146.1 GCA_030603215.1 Candidatus Bipolaricaulota bacterium | reverse complement strand
ACAGGCCACGAGCGATTTCTCCTACAGTCCTACCCTCAGCCAGAAGCTGAAGTACCTCGCGTTCCCTGACAGTGAGGACAGAAAAAGCCGAGAAACTAGTCTTCTCCAGGTGATGAAGGTACTCTTTCACCACGATGTCAGTTATTCCGGGGCTGAGGTAAGTTCTATTAGTAGCCACGACACGAATCGCTTGGACCAGTTCTTCGGAAGCGCAATCCTTTAGCAAGTAGCCTGACGCGCCAGCACTCAGCATTCCTATTACGAACTGCCTGTCTGAATACATTGACAGGGCGAGCACCTTGATGCCTGGCGCTGTGCCAATGATCTGGCGAGTGGCTTCGATACCGTTTAAATTGGGCATGGCGACATCCATAAGGACTATGTCGGGCGACATTTCTTGTACCACCCCCACCAACGCCAGCCCATCCTCGGCCTCGGCAATCACTTCTATATCTGCTTCTGTCTCAAGCAAGACCCGGAGACCTTCGCGTACGATCCTGTGGTCGTCAGCTAGAAGAACTTTTATGCTCATATCACTCGAACGGTTCTACGTTGCCGGTTTGCGGACAATGTACCGGTATTATGGTTCGCCAGATAAAGTATGAATAAGGGATGAACCAGAAGGCTATCAGGCAATCTCTGATATTCGGCTTCGATATCCCTGAATTTCAAATGGGGAGCGCCAGAACTCAGCATTCCCAGTACGAACCGCCGTCTAGTACTGCCCTATTTGGTTGATTGCTGATATAATGGGGTCGGTGGGCGCATTGAAGCATCTCCTTATGGGCAGATTATCCATCTACGTCCATATTAATCAGGGGAGTACAGAAAATACATAAGGTGTATGTGCTTCAAACAAGGCAAAACATGACTCCCACGAATGGAGTAGCCTCCTTAAAACACGTTCCACGGAATTCCGCTTACATCCATTCTATCCCCCTACCTAAGTCACATGATAGAGAGCCAATAATTGCCTTTCAATAGTTATTTAGTACTTAGTACTTAGTACTGCTTACTGCGCCTTCTCCTTTCTAGCCTTATTAGTTTTATTTGCAACTAATTTGTTAGCGCTATCTATCAGGGCAGCTATTTATCCACATCTCCTCCACGTTTCAACAGAAAACCGGCACACCAAGCTGCAATTATCAAAGCAACTAGGAATATCGTCATCATACAAGTCCCCTGCGGTGATACTCATACCCGACCTCCCCACCCATGCAGGGGCTGACAAAACGCAAAGAGGATAACGAGAAATAGAATTTGAATGGCGACTGCCCTGCTAGGTAGCGATGATTTCCGTGTACTTTTATCCTCCTACTCTTTTAAGTAAGAGGACAAATCCCTACACAGTCACCCGTCAACCTGAACGGAACAGTACCGCCTGTCTGAATACATTGACAGGGCGAGCGCCTTGATGCTCGGCGCTTTGGTAATGATCTAGCGGGTGGCTTCGATGCCGTTTAAATCGAGCATGGCGACATCCACAATGATTATGTCGGACGACATTTCTTGTGCCAGCCTCAACATCCCCAGCCTGTCTCAGCCTCGGCAACCACTTCCATATCTGCTTCTTTCTTAAGCAAGCTCCGCAGGCCTTGGCGCACAATCTTGTGGTCGTCAGCTAGGAGAACTCGTATACTCATGTCACTTTTACTTTCAACTCTATGTCTGTTTGAGTGGTGCGGTGAGAGTAACCTGAGTCCCTTGGCCTTGTTCAGATTCAATGTCTATGTGTCCGCCGATTTGATGGAGTCGCTCTCTGATGCTGAAAAGACCGAACCCCCTGGTTCTCTTGCTGCCGGGGCTTATTTGAGAGGTATCGAATCCCACCCCGTCGTCTAGGACGGTAATTCGTAGGTCGCCATCATGCCTCTCCATGCGTATCCTTACGTAACGTGCCTGTGCGTGCTTCGTAATATTGATAAGCAACTCGCGCACCGCCTGGAATAGAAGGACACGTATATCGTTATCCAGTGGTTTAGGTTGCCCATCATCCTCGAAGTTGGACTTGACGCCGTGTTCTTCCCCGATTTGTTCGGTAAGGCGCTCCACTGCTGCCTCAAGCCCAAGCTCGTAGAGGAGAGGAGAGCTGACCTCAAAAATCAACGAGCGTACCTCATCAATCAAGCGTTTGATAAGAGTTTGGATTTCGCTCAGGGGTTTAGCAAAACGAGTGGAACGTGCCGCCTCTACCAATGATCCTAATTTCATACGGCAGATGGCCAGATTTTGGCCTACGTGGTCATGCACTTCCGTTGCAATGCGCCGCCGTTCGCGTTCTTCCGCCAACGACAATTCGGACGCCAGAGACCGCAGTTCCTTTTGATAGGCTAGGAGTTCCTCCTCCGCCCGTTTGCGCTCGGTGATATCACGGGCTATCACCAAAATCTCAACGGGTCGTTTATCAGGCCCACGTATGAAAGTAAATTTACCCTCGATTGGGACTATCGAACCATCCTTACGATACAATTCAAGCTCCAGCATCCGTGACCTAGACAGGTCCTTCTGTTCCATGTTTTCTGTGGCTAGTTCTTCAGCAAGAACCTTCATGGCAGTCTCAAATGAGGCAGGAGTATAGACTGCTTCCATCGGCTTGGCCATGGCTTCCTCAACGCTGTAGCCTAGCAGGTGGGTAATAGAAGGACTCATGTAGGTAGGCCGCATGTTCATATCCACGGTCCAAATGACGTCTTTCGCATTCTCGGCAAGCAGACGGTATCGCCTCTCGCTCTCCTTCAGTTCTTCCTCCGCCAGCCTACGCTCGGTGATGTCACATAGAATAACCAATCGACCAGTAAGACGGCTACGTCGGTCACGCAGTGGAGAGATACGTGATTCGTAATAGCGCTGTGTTTTACCTTTTTTAACTACGATCTCTACCCGTGCCTCCGTCACACCATAAAGGAGTTCAACTAGCTCCGGTTGCCCGGACAGTACCCGGGCAACCGGTTG
>JAUVYF010000016.1 GCA_030603215.1 Candidatus Bipolaricaulota bacterium | reverse complement strand
ATGGATCGATTGTGGGGGCGTCGGACCACGATGTCGTACCGGTCAATACGAGGGCAACCACAAGGGTTGCCCCTACATTGGGTCATGTGATCGGCACATACAAATCCCTTGTTACCACTCAACCAATCAAGCATTCAACTGCTTTTTCTCTTCCTGGTCTTTCCCCGTTACTCATCACCCATCACGGCTTACAGTTATCAGTTATCAGTCATTGTCTTTCAGTTCCTGGCCTTTCACTCATTACGCATCACCCATTACCGTCTTTCGACGTTGGACATTGGACATTGGACGTTGGACTTGTTTTCCCCTCATTCAACCAATCAACTATTCAATTCGCCTTTGCTCGACTCCCGACTGCTTCTCGTTTTCGACGTTGGACATTGGACGTTGGACGTTGGACCGCTTCTATCTCACTCATCACTCTTTACCGTCTTTCGACCTTGGACGTTGGACCCATAAGAACTGTACCCACGCATTGAAGGTTAGTAGGACACTTGCCGTAGAGGATAGGATGGCTTTGCGGTAGACTTATGATACGTTTGGAATTGGTGAGGAGGGATTGCGGTGAGATTTAGGCTTACATCATGACAACTTCACTTAACATCAGTCAGGATTTGGCACTTAATCTGGAGGATATTATCGGGCAATGTGTTGCCATTCTTGGCATACGTGGTTCGGGAAAATCGAATACCGCGGGCGTTATCTTTGAGGAACTCCTGAGAAACAATTACCCACTCTCTATTATCGACATTGATGGCGAGTACTTTGGTTTGAAAGAGAAATACGAGGTTCTTGTCGTTGGGCGAGGAGAAGGGGTTGAGATAGAGGTTGATAGTGACTGTGCTGAGCAGATAGCGCGGATTAGCCTGGAGAAGAATGTCCCTGTTGTGCTTGACCTGAGTACGTTTCTTTCTGAGGAGCGCAGCCTGTTCTTAAAAGAGTATCTGTCCTCTCTTTGGACATTGGCCGGTAAGCTTCGCCGTCCGTACATTATCGGCATTGAGGAGGCGCATGAGTTTATCCCCCAAGGAGTGAGATCCGAGTTGAAAGAGCTAATTGCCCGCATTGCTCTTCGCGGTCGTAAGCGCGGGCTAGGGGCAATTATCATTTCTCAGCGTAGCGCTAAGGTGGATAAAGATGTGCTTAGTCAGGCAGGTATGCTGTTTCTTCATCGGGTTGTACACGAAGTGGACATGCGTGTCTATGCTGAGCTTCTTCCTTGGCGTAAGAGCGAAGTAAAGGAGATTGTTTCCGCGCTCAATACAGGCGATTGTGTATACGTAAATGGCGAGACAGTAGTTCCTGCATATGTACGAGAAAGAGAGACCTTTCACGCTGGATTTACGCCATCCCTACAGGTGGTGGTTACACCGGAGCTAAAACAGGTGAGCCAGTCAATTATCGAGGCGATTGAACGGGCAAAGGATGGGCAGGGAAAGAAGTCACGGCTCGCTAGGCTGCGAGAACGCGTAGGGCAGCTGGAGGCATTGTTGACAGAGAGAGACAAGAAGATCGGTGAATTAGAAGACATAGCACGTACCCTTGGCTATATCAAGGTGGAAGCTGTGGCGCCATCTCTTCCGGACGTACAGAACGTTTCTGAAGCAATCGTTCACTCCGTGGAGGGGAATATCAGAGATCGCGGAGAGGAAAGATTGTCAATCACACCCGTTGACCGCCGAGCAGTGAGAGGAGCTCTTGATTCTTGGAGCGAGAAGGACTTTGTTAAAGATGATAGACCGATTATTGACATCGACTCACCGCGTAATCATGATCGGCTTCCTCGGGCGGTGCGAAGACACATCAATCGTATTGTCTCGCGGTTGGAGAAACGACCACTTATTGAGAGGCGTCTCGTCGGGTTTCTGATTGGTCATACTCCTATCTCTTATTCAGTTAGGCAGATCGCCGCGTGGACTAACTGCGCTGAAGCAGTAATCGTTGATAGCCCTCCGCGAGACTTGCTCGATGCAGGACTTGTGGTAACCGAACGACGATCGGATGGAATCTACTACCGTGGCAATCTGAAGGCGTTTGTTATGCGGGAATTCGCTGTCTATCGACCAGATATTGGAGAACATGAGCTTCACCTGGTTACGCAGGTGCTCTGTAATCGTCTCACTTCCCTGGTGGGTGAAACTGTCCGAACATAAATAGGATATATGTACATATACTTGCGTTGCTCATTGATCAATGGGCTCTTTTCTGCTAGAATTCTATTGGTCAAGGGGAGAGCGAAGTGAAGATAAAGATCGCCGAGCGGCATGCAACGCTGACTGATTCCTTGCGGTCCCATATCCGGCACAAAACAGAAGGCTTGAGCCGGTTTTACGACCGCATCATTAGTATTGACGTTATGTTATCCGTGGAAAAGGAACGGCAAATTGCTGATTTTCACGCCCATCTCACCAATAAGAAACTCATTCATGCTCACGAGGAAAGCCCTGATATGTATGCGTCAATTGACGCGGCGCTAGATCATCTCAAGCGGCAACTTGTCAAACGCAAGGATCAGCTTAGAAGCAGACCGTCCGGCGAGCCTTCTCTGTTCAAGGAGACGGAAAAGACCGATCACAAGAAAATACTCCGCACTGACATCTATTTTCACAAACCTATGAGCCTTGAAGAGGCTGTTCTGCAACTGGAGGCGGTCGAGAAGAACTTCCTCGTGTTTGTTAATGCTGCTAATGATGAAGTGAGCATTCTTTATCACAGGGATGATGGCAACTATGGCCTGATTGAGCCAAAACAATAGGTGAGGAATTGCAGCGAAAGAAGATAAAGGCTTTGTCGTTGTTTTCGGGGAGCCTTGCCAGCCGTATAGCATCTAGAGTAGTTGAGCATTTCCCAAATGTAGAACAGATAGTACTGCTCTACTTTCGATGCCCATATTTTGGGGGATATGAAAGAATTCGCGAGATCGTTAAAGAAGAATGGCCAGGAATGTATTTCCGTACACAATCACTGAAAAAGGAATACCGCCGATTAGCGAATATCGCCCCTGAAGGATGTTTTTCGCTTGAGTCGGCTTGTCTCAGTTGTCGCACAATTATGCTATCACATGCCGCACGCTACATGGAACGAATAGGGGCGGATTGTATTGTCACCGGGGAAGTGATGGGCAAGAATGGGCTTTTTGAGAAAGAAATGCTACAAATCGAGGAAGCTTTGGGAATCAGCGGCCTTGTCTTGCGGCCACTTTCGGGGCGTCTGTTGCCCGCAACTAAGGCGGAGCGCGCAGGCAAGATCGACCGAAGTCTCCTGGGTAGCTTAACGGTGGATGACGGCGCTGAGTTAGCCAACATTGGCGCTCGCCTTGGCCTGTTGAGCGCCGATGGATTACCAACCGAAGTACGTTGTAAACTGACCTCTCAGCAATTTGGTGCGCGATTGGAGGATTTACTGGGAGAGAGAGGGTTTAATATAAGCTCTTTGAAACTGCTAGATTTTGCTCTCTACTATAAGCTTCATCCGGATGTGAAGATTGTCGTAGCAAAGAATGAGGAAGAGAAAAGGATGCTGCAGAATTTCTTCCTGCCGCATGATTTACGGGTGTACGTTCCAGTCCGTGGCGGTTCGATGACACTTGTGCGTGCTAATTGGGCAATAAAATCACAGGCCAAGAGAGAAGAGATTATTGAAATTGCGAGCAGAATTACTGTTACCCACAGTGAAACCGTCAGACAGTCTAGTATGCAGGTGAATTACCGCTTTGAGAATGACGATGAAACGCTGCAGTTGAACGTGTTTCCATTTTCATCCGAGAAGGAGATCTGTGATTACTGTTGTGTTCCTGTTTCCCCTTACGTGGGTTCTAGGGAAAGCTTGGTCCGATCTTGAAAAAAAATGTGTTCAAGCTATACTCTCCTGAAGGTCAAAAAAACTTGACCGAGCTACAGCTAGTGTAAATAAGTGAGAATTTAGATAAGGAATGATCCCCAATTAGGTGGAGGTGGGGGGAGGTATGCCTATTTACCGTTATGAATGCATGGACTGTGGGGCCATTTTCAGGGTCTTTCATCGAGATAAGAACGGCGGCCCCGTTGGATGTACTCATTGTAACAGTCAGATAACCAGACAGCTACTGCCCCGCATTGGCGTCATCTACAAAGGGAACGGGTATTATAGGACCGATTATCAGAACAAGAAACAGACATCTTCAGACAAGACCAAAGAAAAAGAGTAGGTTGTTAATCTCTCTTGATTCTCATGACTTCTGGATAGTGCATGCAAGGCGCCAGCTGTTTGGTCTCCGGGAAAACTATTGATGAGAGTTGGATGATTTGTCCCGTTTTTAGAGAGTACTGTGAGAGGTGAATGCATTGATTTCTGGTGATGATATTAAGCGGATAAAGCTCCAGCTTGCGCCTGCATCTGTAGTGATTGGTTGGTCCCATGGTGAGATCACTCAGTCGGAGACGATAAACTATCGCACTCACAAACCTGAACGAGGTGGTTTATACGCGGAGGAAATCTTCGGCCCAGAGAGCGATTATGAGTGTGCCTGTGGGAAGTACAAAGGCAAGAAATACGAGGGAATCACCTGTGAGAAGTGCCACGTACTAGTTACCGACTCCTCCGTGCGACGGGTGAATATGGGGCATATCTCGCTTGCCAGTCCAGTGATTCACTTCTGGTTCTTGAAAGGAGTCTCTAGCCTGCTAAATCGCCTTCTGGGGATGAAGAAGAAGGAACTGCAGCGAATTGCCTACTACGAAACCGAGCCATCTGAGCAGATGCTTTATGTAGTGACTACCTCGAAGTGTAAAGAGATTCACTGCGGAGAAACACTTCATGAATCTGAGTATGCCATTCTTGTCAATGCGTTCCCATTTTCAGTTGAGCCGGCTTACTATGTAGAAGATGCGCCACGGGTTCTGGCTGATGAGGGCGGGAAAGTCATGATAGAGGAGCGTCATCTTACTAACGGTGAGAAGATGACCGCGGTAGTTGTCGGAAGCCAGGAATATCCAATCATCGGGGATATTGACTTGTTGGTGGAGGAAGGCGACAAGGTTTTAGCGGAAACTGTGATTGCTGAGAGACCGGTAGACGAGGTGTGTTCCAAGACTGGGTTTGAGATGCTAAGTGCTCGCTATGGGGAAGCTATCAAGGGTGAGAAGATCATAGAGTTTGTTGATAGCTTGACTTTTCTTGTGACGCGAGTGAAGGACCCGGAAGTACCCCTCAAGATTGGTGATCGCTTGACGTATCTGGAAAAGCGTGCTTATGAACGAGTCTATCCAGATGGATTTGTCGCCATGACAGGAGCTGCTGGAATCAAGGGGTTGCTCAAGAGCCTCGATCTCGATGAGTTGCATCGCTCCTTGAACGATGAGCTGCAAAATAATGTTGCTGCTGGCAATCGACGGCGATTGATCAGGCGGCTGGAAGTAGTTGATCAGCTGCGTGGTTCAGGCAACAACCCACAGGATATGGTCCTTGATGTGGTTCCAGTACTTCCTCCGTCGTTGAGACCGATGATTCAACTCGAGGGAGGAAGGTTTGCCACTACCGATGTAAATGATCTATATCGTCGGATCATTAATAGGAATAACCGCCTTAAGAAGTTGATTGATATGGGTGCGCCGGAAGTTATCTTGCGTAATGAGCGAAGAATGCTCCAGGAGGCTGTTGACGCCCTGATCCATAATGAGAAGAAGGAAACGCCAATTCGTGGGCGTGATAACCGTCCGCTGAAGTCGCTTTCGGAACGACTTCATGGTAAGCATGGTCGACTGAGGCGCAACCTCCTTGGGCGGCGAGTTGATTATTCGGGACGAGCCGTGATTGTGGTGGATCCTAAGCTTAAGCTCGGACAATGTGGTCTTCCTAAGAAGATGGCTCTTGAATTGTTCAAACCCTTCATTCTTCACAGTCTGGAATCAACTACCTTTTCTGACTTTGACGAGATCAAGAACAAGGCGCTTCGTGGCAAGATGCCAGAAGTGTGGGATATTCTGGAGAAGTTGATGAAAACTCACCCTGTTTTGCTGAATCGCGCCCCGACATTGCACCGGCTTTCTATCCAAGCGTTTGAGCCACTCCTTGTCGATGGACAGGCCATACATATTCACCCGTTGGTCTGCCAGCCGTACAATGCTGATTTCGATGGCGATCAGATGGCGGTTCATCTTCCTCTTTCTCCGGAAGCCATCGCAGAGGCACGAGAACTGATGGCAGCGCCTCGTAACATACTTTCGCCGGCTAACGGTGAGCCAATAAGCCTTCCTACTCAAGACCCAGTCTTTGCCTACTACTATTTGACCGTTGTTGACCCGGATGGCAAGGGTACGGGGAAGTCCTTCCGAGATATGGTAGAAGCAAGGCGAGCGTGCGAAGAGGAAATAGTCGATCTTCACAGTAGGGTCAAGATTAGGATCAATGGAAGGATAGTGGACACAACGCTTGGGCGCGCTGAGATAAATCTTTGCCTTCCGGAGGAAATGCGCAATTACGATTGTGTAGTGGATCGCAGTGCAGTTAAGAAAATAGTCAAGGAGTGTTACCATCGTTTTGGCTGGGAGAGAACAGCCGAACTTCTTGATCGCCTTAAGGACCTTGGCTTCGAGTATGCTACCAAAGCAGGACTTACGATCTCAGTAAAGGACTGTCTAATTCCTGAAGAAAAGGAAGGGATCATAAAGCGTGCGTACGCGATCATACGGCGAATTAACAAGCTTAACGAATTAGGTTTGGCTACCGAGGAAGAGCGTGCCAGGACTGTTGTCCGCGTTTGGCGTAGAACGGTTGATGAAGTTGAGGCGGCAACAATGGAAAATCTTCGGCGCCACCTGTTCAATCCTCTTTACGGTATTGTTACTTCAGGTGCGCGAGGTGGGCCCGATCAGGTAAAACAGCTGTGCGGGATGCGAGGACCCATGGTCGGTCCGTCAGGTGAGATCATTGAGATGCCAGTTATTTCCAACTTCCGTGAGGGGTTGGATATGATGGAGTATTTTATCTCTACGCACGGCGGCCGCAAAGGCGCTGCTGATACTGCGTTGAAGACGGCCAATTCTGGTTATTTGACTCGCCGTCTGGTTGATGCTTCTTCCGATATTGTTGTGCAGAAAATAGATTGTGGAACTGCGCAAGGTATTGAGGTTAACCCCTTACGATTTAGTAAGACCGAGATCATGGAGACAATTGAAGAGCGGATATATGGACGTGTAACCAGTAGAGCTATTGTTGACCCAGCCACAGGGGAGATAATGGTCGACGCAAATCAGTGGATCACAAGCGAGATGTCTGAACAAATTGGCCGATTAGAAGCCGTGTTGCACCTTGGCAGGGAGGACGATGAAGCAAGGCTTATTGGCGCCAAGAGTGTCGAGGATGTTTATGATTCGAAGGAGAAACGCGTTCTGCTTCAGGCCGACGAACGCATCACGCCTCGTTTGATCGATGCCTTGCGGACGGCCAAGATCTCGAAAATTAGGGTGAGGCCACAAATTGTAATTCGTTCTCCGATGACCTGTGAGACGAGTAGGGGGGTCTGCCAATATTGCTACGGATACGATATGAGCAACCATCAGCCAGTGGAGCCAGGAGCAGCAGTTGGAGTAATTGCCGCGCAGTCAATTGGTGAACCGGGAACGCAGCTTACAATGCGTACCTTTCATACTGGTGGGGTTGTTGGCGCGGATATTACTCAGGGTCTTCCTC
This sequence comes from Candidatus Bipolaricaulota bacterium, assembly GCA_030603215.1. Classification (GTDB taxonomy): domain Bacteria; phylum Bipolaricaulota; class Bipolaricaulia; order UBA7950; family UBA9294; genus JAUVYF01. Next base: position 19,052 of record JAUVYF010000016.1, on the reverse strand, counting down.
GCGCCGAGGAGTTGTTTGAGGCACGTAAGGCATTGAAAAGTGTTCAATCTGTGCTTTCTCCTCTCGATGGCTACGTCAAATCGATTTCCTCTACTGAGAAGGGAACCGAATTAGTGGAGATTGAGAGTAGCTGCAGAGTCATACAGATTCCTGCGGTCCTTGCCTGTGCCGAACCAGGTGAGGAAGTGGGCATAGACGGAGTCATTAACATGAAGAGTCCGTGTTCCGGCGAGGTCTACATATTGGACGACAAAGAGATGTTCGTCATTGACTCTGCTGCAGGCGATCGATCTTATCCTCTTCCTCCAAACGCCCTTCCGCGGGTCAAGAATGGCGAGATCGTATCGGCTGGAGATGCCCTTACGAAGCGATTCAACATTGAGGGTATTGTGAGTAACACAACAGGAACAGTCTCGGTTATCAATGAGGATGAACGCGCCTTTCAAGTCGTGGCAGCAAATGGGGATGTGCACGACTACAGCATTCCGTACGGGGCACGCATGATGGTTGAACCGGAAGTCAAAGTGAAGGTCGGGGATCAATTAACTTCCCGCTCAAGACCAATCTTTGTTGCCGCGGAAGCGGGAGGAACAGTAGTGCTGCTTACCGATAGAATTATCGTCTATAATCCAGATGGTAAAGCGGTACGTTTCCCTTTAACGAAGGATATCTCGCCAATAAAGAAGAGAAAGAATGGGAGCCAGGTGAAAGCAGGTTGGCCGCTGGTACAACTGGAGATTTTTCATCAGGGAGCCCTATTTGTAGAAAAAGTAGAGGCAAAGGGTGAGATAACCAATGTCCACTTGAGGCCAAGAAGCGTAGTAGAGGTTGATCAATTACTTGTGGTTCGAGTTGGTGACAAGGTAGAAGAGGGAGATCTACTGACTAAGGGAGTTGTAGCCCCTCAAGCGCTTCTGGAAACAGCAGGAGTGCAGAAGACACGAGACTACTTGCTGGCAGAGATTCACAAGGTATACAAGACGCAAGGGGTTGACATTAATGACAAACACCTTGAGATAATCATTCGTCAGACCCTCAATAATGCGCGCATATTGGCTCAAGGCGATTCGCGTTTCTTGGTAAATGATCTTGTGACGCTAGAAGAATTTCAGCACGAAGTACGTAGATTAAACGAGGTGAACCGTTTGATGGATCGCACCTGCAAGGGCGTAATTGGAGAAGAAATGGCGGAGAGTATTATTGCTCATGGTCACTTGATTGCCGGTAGGGGTGATCCCTTTACCAAAGAGGTATTACAGGCAGCGCAGCGCGCTGAAGTTAGCAATGTCTATATTCAGAAAGAGGGCGAATCCATGGAGATTCCTATTAAGAACGAAGAACTTCCCGTTGCCGAGCGTGAATTATTGCGGATCTCTAAGGCTGCCCTACACACAAAGGGATGGCTGTCTGCGGCTTCCTTTCAACGAACAACTAAGGTCCTTGCCGAGGCAGCACTGCGCGGAGAGGTTGATGAGTTGTTGAGCTTGAAGCCAAGTATTATTGTAGGGAAGCGGATACCAACTGGCACTGGGTTTCCCACACCGCATGACAAAACAGCTGAATCAGAGCAATAGGTCTGGACAAACTTGACACAGTTTGTGAGTGTGTCTATAATTCATTTACTGCAATTTGGAGAGCAAACATGCCAACAATAAATCAGTTGATTAGACTAGGACGTAAGGCGAAAGTGAAGAAGAGCAAAGCACGCGCTCTTGATTGTTGTCCACAGCTACGTGGCGTATGTACCCGAGTCTACACTCGTACGCCCAAGAAGCCGAACTCGGCATTGCGTAAGGTTGCGCGGGTACGTTTGAGTAACGCGAAAGAAGTAACGGCTTACATTGGTGGTGAAGGACACAATTTACAGGAACACTCTATAGTTCTTGTGCGTGGTGGCCGGGTAAAGGATCTGCCAGGAGTGCGTTACCATATCGTTCGAGGAACACTTGATACAGAGGGAGTGGAAGGGCGAAGGCAGGGACGATCGAAGTACGGGACCAAGAGGCCGAGTTAAGGAGAGAGGATGGAGCTACCAGGGCGTGATGTGGAACTGGATGTTAAGTACAACAGTAAGTTGCTTGGAAAGCTAATCAATTATGTTATGCTAGATGGAAAAAAGGCTACTGCTAAACGAATAGTCTATGACGCTCTGGATGAGATTGAAAAACATAACGAGTCCTCGGCTCTTGATATGTTTAGAGAAGCCGTTGCCAACTGTTCTCCTCGGCTAGAGGTACGTACTCGTCGTGTTGGTGGCGCGAATTATCAGATCCCTTATGAGGTTCCTAAGGATCGTCAAATCGCTCTTGCTTTTCGGTGGATTGTTCGCGCAGCACGAGAGCGAGGAGAGTATGCTATGTCAGCCCGCCTTGCCGCAGAGATTACTGCCGCGACGCGCAAGGAAGGGAAGGCTTACGGTAAGCGGCTTGAGTCACATCGCATGGCAGAGGCCAACAAGGCTTTTGCTCATTACCGCTGGTAACTAGCTTCCCCAACGAAAATCCCAGATTTGCGAGAATAATCAAAGGGGAAGTGTATGTCTGCTAATGGCTTCACGGAGATGAAATGGGTCAGGAATATTGGGATCATGGCCCACATCGATGCCGGTAAGACTACGACTACAGAGCGTATCCTTTACTACACCGGACGTACCCATAGAATGGGCGAAGTTCATGACGGAGATACTGAGATGGACTGGATGCCCGAGGAACGCCGGCGAGGCATAACAATCACTTCTGCGGCCACATCCCTCTTCTGGCATGAATACCAAATCAATCTTATCGATACTCCAGGGCACGTAGATTTCACCGCGGAGGTAGAGCGCTCATTACGCATTCTCGATGGAGGGATTGTAATCTTCTCCGGAGTGGAGATGGTGGAATCACAATCTGAGGCGGTATGGCACCAAGCCGATCGTTATCGCATTCCCCGGATAGCATTCATCAACAAACTGGATCGAGTTGAATCAAACTACATCGGGACGCTGGAAATGCTTGAGGAACGCTTAGGAGCAAAGGCGATTCCATTGCAGCTTCCTTATTGTGATTCTGATCGATGTTTGGTAGGAATGATAGATCTCCTTGAACAGAGACTTATCGTTTGGAATCAGGAGAATAAAGGGGAGACGTGGGAATATCTGGCTGTGCCAGAGAAGCTGCGAGCTAGCGTTGAGCACTACCGGGAGATGGCGATTGAACGAGTGGCAGAGTTTAGTGATCGAGTAATGGAATGCTATGTTGAAGGCAAGGATATTGACCTTACAGCGTTTCACGGCGGATTACGTCGGGGGTGCATAAAGCAACTATTGGTACCTGTTCTTGGGGGATCGGCTATTCAGAATCAGGGAATTCAGCCTCTTCTTGATGCAGTAACGCGTTATCTTCCTTCTCCGCTTGATGTCCCTCCGGTGCATGAACTGAAAGGTGACGCAGTTCGTTCGGCAGATCTAGCGGCGCCGTTTGCCGCGCTTGCATTCAAGGTTGTCCTGGACCGCTATGTTGGGCGTTTAGTGTTCATACGCGTCTATTCGGGGAAGATAAGAGCGGGAGAGCAAGTACTCAATGTTTCCACAGGAAAGCGTCTTCGCCTTAGCCGGATTTTTCGGATGCATGCTAATCAGCGCACACAGCTCGACGAAGCCAGAGCGGGTGAGATTGTAGCGGTTGTAGGATCAAAGGACATATCAACTGGGGATACATTATCCGACCGAGCAGCGCCGATCTTGCTGGAGGCGATCAGTTTTCCGGAGCCGGTCGTATTTGTGGCAGTTGAGCCACGCAGCGAAGGCGAGCGAGGGGCGCTACATGAAGGATTGGCTAGGTTAGCTCAAGAAGATCCAACCTTTCGAGTCGATGTAGATCAAACTACAGACCAGACAGTTATTTCCGGAATGGGTGAACTTCATCTGGAAATCCTAATGGAACGATTGCGCAAGGAAGAGGGGATTTCTGTGGCGATGGGAAAGCCTCAGGTTGCCTATCGTGAGACACTACGGGAACCAATCAGCGTGGACAAGGAGTTTGCAAAGCAGACCACTGGGCGAGGGCAATACGCGCACGTTATCGTGTATCTAGAGCCGCTTTCGCGCGGAAGTGGAGTTCAATTCGTAGATGCGGTGAAGAAGGATGAGATTCCAAAACAGTACCGGGCAGCCGCTATCGGCGCCATGAAGGAACTATTGACAAATGGCCCACTTGCCGGTTATCCTTTAGTAGATATCAAGGTCACCCTAGCAGGTGGTTCATTTAACCCTGTGGATTCGTCGGAAGTGGCTTTTCGCGCAGCCGCTACAGATGCACTTCATGATGTCTTCGAGAGGGGTATTTTTGATCTCTTGGAGCCAATTATGGAGGGAGAAGTGGCTACGCCCGGCGAGTACTTGGGAGAGGTAATGGACGACTTGGGACAGAGGCGGGGTGTGATCCAGAGCTGTCAGTCCCGGGGGGCAGTACAGGTAATTGTTGTTTGTGTTCCTCTTGCTGAGACATTTGGTTATGCTACACGTCTACGTTCTTTGACCCAGGGACGTGCCGCTTACACATTAAGAGTAACACGTTATGATGCAGTGCCAGAGGAGTTGAGTCGAATGATCATGAGAAGCAGGGGTTACTAAGAATGGCAAGAGAGAAGATTAGAATCAAGTTACGGGGTTACGATCATGAACTTGTGGATAGCTCCATTAGAAAGATAGTTGATTCAGCGAAGCAGACAAGGGCTAAGACTGCTGGACCTGTTCCTCTCCCGACAAAGAGGCGGATTTACACAGTTCTTCGCTCGCCGCATGTGAATAAGAAATCGATGGAGCATTTCGAGCGAAGAATTCATACGCGGCTACTTGATATCAAGGAACCAACTTCGGAAACGATCAATGCTTTGATGGATATCGAACTTCCAACTGGGATTGATATTGAGATTAAGCTGTAAGGAATTGTCACGGAGGTTGGACGAATGACGGTTGGGATCTTATCACAAAAGATAGGGATGACGCAGCTGTTCGATGATGGCAAGGCGATTGGTGTCACAGTCGTTATGGCAGAACCAAGTACAGTTGTCAGGATAAGACGGAAGGAAACTGACGGATATGATGCCCTTCAGCTTGGTTATCAAGAAGTCGTCCAGGAACGCAAGATTACACGTCCCATGTTGGGGCACTTCAAAAAGGCAGGTGTAGTACCACACAAACATTTGTTTGAGGTACGGATAGACGGTCGGGCTGCATACAAGGTGGGAGACAAGATTGGGGTTGAGGCGTTTACGAAGGGCGACAAAGTGGATGTTACGGGAACGTCACGTGGTCTTGGATTCCAGGGTGTTGTAAAACGTTGGAACTTTGCGGGTGGGCCAAAATCGCATGGATCGCATTTTCATCGTCGTCCGGGATCGGTGGGAAACTGTGTAAATCCGGGCCGAGTAGTTAAAGGAAAGAAACTGCCAGGACATATGGGAAACTGTCGCCGAACAACGAAAGGTGTTGAGATATTACGAGTTGACACAGAGAAGAACTTACTGGTCCTCAGAGGAGCAGTTCCAGGTCCGCGTGGCGGCATGTTGAAGTTGACAAGGAAGAGTGATGGTTGAAGCAAGATTGTATAGCCTTGATGAAGCGACGGAACCGAAAACGGTAGAACTGGATGAGATGATTTTTGATGGGAAGGTTAATTCAGATCTTCTGTATCGAGCTGTCCGTACGCAGCTGCTAGGTCGGCGCCAGGGAACGAGCTCTACAAAGACGCGTGGGGAAGTCAGGGGAGGTGGCCGTAAGCCCTGGCGACAGAAAGGGACAGGTCGTGCTCGCGCAGGAAGCCGTCGTTCTCCGTTGTGGGTAGGTGGCGGAATCACTTTTGGCCCGAAACCGCGTTCTTACAACGTAAAATTGCCCAAGAAAATGCGCCGAGGGGCGCTTATCTCAGCACTATCTGATCGGGCTGGTGATGGGAAAGTTACTTTGCTTGGTGAGATAGCGTTTAACAAGCCCACAACCAAAGGGGCTATTTCCTTATTGAACCGGCTAGGAATAAGCCCTACGGCACTGGTGATTGTTAGCGCGAGTGAGTATAATCATGCGGTTAGAAAATCTTTTTCTAATCTCGTAGGAATAAAATGTCTGCCAGCGGGGGGATTGAATGTTTACGACATACTGCGACATGATGAGCTTATGCTTACTTTGTCCGCACTTAAGGAAGTGAGGGAGAGGTTTCGAGATGGGTAAGTTGCTTCATCCTGAGGATATTATTCTAGCTCCCCTCTTAACGGAAGAGACGTGGGGAATGATGGAAAAGAACAAGTATACTTTTCGGGTTGCTCTTGGTGTGAATAAAGTGCAAATTCGTAAAGCAGTCGAAGAGATATTCAAGGTGAAAGTGAACAAGGTCTGGACGGCCAATGTAAAGAGCAAGCCCCGCCGAGAGCGGTTAAACCAGATGCATGGACATACATCGCGTTGGCACAAAGCGATTGTACAGTTGGCGCCTGGTGAGAGAATTGATGTAATGGGGTGATGGTAGACGATGTCGCCAATGAGAGTTAATCCAACATCTCCAGGACGACGGCACGCAGATTTGCCTGATTATGGAGAGCTATCGAAAACGGCTCCTGAAAGAAGCTTGTTGCGCCCAATACACAAGAAGGGTGGTAGGAACAAGCAGGGCAGGGTTACTGTGCGCTCGCGAGGAGGAGGACACAAGCGTCGTTACCGAGTGATTGACTTTGGGCGTGCTAAGGATGGAGTCCCCGCGCAGGTTGTCTCACGTGAGTACGATCCGAATCGCTCCAGCTGGATTATGCTGCTTCACTATTCTGATGGCGAGAAACGCTATATTCTTGCCCCTTGCTCGCTTGAGGTAGGAGGCAAGGTAGAAGCGGGAGAGAAAGCGGAGATACGTGTAGGGAACGCGATGTCGTTAAGGCGCATTCCGTTAGGGGCTATTGTTCACAATGTGGAGCTAACCCCAGGGAGCCGGGGAAAGGTCGCGCGGTCGGCAGGGACTTCTGCCAAAGTGATAGGTAAAGAAGGGAACAGGGTTCATATCCGCATGCCTTCTGGCGAAGTGAGGATTTTTGGCGCTGAGTGTCGGGCAACAATTGGCGAAGTATCAAATCCTGATCATAAGAATATTAAGCATGGAAAAGCTGGACGCGTGCGTCATTTGGGACGTAGGCCAAAGGTACGTGGCGTTGCCATGAATCCTGTCGATCACCCTCACGGTGGCGGAGAAGGAAGGGCGCATGTGGGACGGCCACAGGTGTCGCGGACGGGGAAGCTAGCTAAAGGTGGTCGCACTCGCAAGAAGAACAAGAGAAGCAATGCTTGTATTGTGCGCCGTGCGGGGAAGGGAAGAAGGTAAGGAGAAAGGCTATGCCGAGAGCAACAAAGAAAGGCCCGTTTGTGTGTGAAAGCCTTCTGAAGAAGGTTCATAAGGCGAAACAGGGAGAACTGAAGGAAATCAAGACATGGTCAAGAGGTTCTATGATTACTCCTGAGATGGTAGGCCTGACAATCAAGGTGCATAATGGAAGAGTTCATACCCCTGTCTATATTGTGGAGAACATGGTAGGCCATAAGCTGGGAGAATTTTCTCCCACGCGAGTGTTTCGAGCACATGGTGGAATGAAGAAGAAGAGAGCGCCAGGATTAACTTAAGAGGTTGAGATGGAAGCAAGAGCGGTAACTGACTTGATACGAATATCTCCTCGCAAGGTAAGGCTAGTGATTGATACCATCCGTGGGAAGAACGTGAATGCGGCGTTACGTGTTGTATCACTTTGCAACAAGAAAGCTGCAAGGCCCATTCGCAAGACATTGGAATCAGCAATAGCCAACGCGGAGAACAATTATGATGTCGATGTCGATCAGCTGTGTGTGGTAGGAGCCTATGTTGATATGAGAAAGTCATTGCGTCGCTTGAAACCAAGGGCGATGGGCCGAGCAGATATTATCCGCCGACCGATGAGCCGTATTACAGTTATTGTCGGCGACGAGAGGAGTCAATAATGGGGCAAAAGGTTCATCCGATTGGGTTCCGTATAGGGGTAAATAGAAAATGGGTTTCCAATTGGTATAACCCTAAGCTTGCCCCGGAATATATCTGTGAAGACAAGCACATCCGTGACCTTATCGCAGAACGATATCGCAAAGCGGCAGTTGCCGAGGTGAATATCGAGCGCTCTAAGGAAGATAGGGTATCTATCATTATTCGTTCGGCTCGGCCGGGAATAATCATCGGGCGTGGCGGAAGCGAGATCGGAAAGTTGCAGGCCGATCTGGAGAGGCTCAGTAATAGAAAGGTGAAGGTGTCGATCAAGGAAGTTACCCATCCTGATTTGGAGGCAAGTTTGGTATCTCAGCAAGTGGCAATGCAGATTGAGACCCGAACTGCTCCTGCACGTGCAATGAAAGAGGTGATTCGTCGAGTAATGGGGTCTGGGGCAGCCGGTGTAAAGATAAAAGCGAGTGGCCGACTTGGTGGCGCGGAGATTGCCCGCTCAATGACGATGATGAGAGGACGAGTTCCTCTGCAAACAATCCGAGCGGACATTGACTATGGTTTCACTGAAGCACGAACCAAGTACGGACATATAGGGGTCAAGGCCTGGGTATTTCGTGGAGACCACCCGACCCACGCGAAGCAAAGAGGATAAGGTGAGATAGAAATGGCATTCTTATTTCCCAAGCGGACCAAACATAGGAAGATGCATCGCGGGCGAACAAAGGGAAAAGCGACAAGGGGGAATGAGATTGCATTTGGCGACTATGGTATTCAAGCTCTTGCTCCAGCGTGGATTACTGGACGACAAATTGAATCTTGCCGAACAACGATGAGCCGTCAGACACACCGGGATTCTAAAGTGTGGATCAGGATTTTTCCGGACAAAGCTATAACGAAGCATCCCGCGGAAGCACGCATGGGGAAAGGAAAGGGAGCAGTGGATCATTGGGTAGCTGTAGTGAAACCGGGAAGGATCCTTTTCGAGATTGCAGGAGTGGATGAACTAGCCGCAAAGCGAGTGCATGAACTTGTCAGTCATAAGCTCCCGATTCCTACGCGACTGAAGAGGAAGATCGTGCTAGGAGGAGAGATATGAAAGCTGTTGAGATACGGGAACTTACAGTGGAGGAATTAGAGCAAAAAGAGTCGGAGCTTAAGCGTAAGCTGTTGAACCTGCGCTTTCAGAAGGTAACAGGAGAGCTAGATAACATTGCCGAACTCGCAAAAACCCGCAAGGATATCGCACGAGTACTGACGATTAAGAGTGAGAAAATGCAGGGGGCAACGAGATGAGGAAGACAAAAATCGGGCGGGTAGTGAGCGATCGAATGGCGAAAACCATTGTAGTGAAGGTTGAAGAATGGCATGTTCATCCACGTTATCACAAACACATCCGTAAGCATGTGAAGTTCCACTCCCATGATGAAGGTGAGTTAGCATCAGTTGGCGATCTAGTGAAGATCGAGGAATGCCGTCCCCGTAGCCAGAAAAAGCGTTGGCGGCTGCTTGAAGTTATTGAGAAGGTGGAGGCGTAACCTTGATTCAGATGCAGACTCTATTAAGGGTCGCGGATAATTCTGGCGCGAAGCAGGTTAGGTGCATAGGTATTTTGGGATCGTCGAACCGACAAAGGGGCATGATTGGTGATATCATAGTCGGTTCGGTGCGCAAACGTCTTCCTACAAGTGACATAGAAAAGGGGCAGGTTGTTAGAGGTGTTATCGTACGTACGCGCAACGCATATCGACGAAAGGACGGAACTTATATTCGGTTTGATGACAACGCGATTGTGCTTATCAACGACCAGAAAGAACCAGTAGGAACCCGAGTGTTTGGACCAGTTGCGCGGGAGCTCAGAGAAAAGAAAATGATGCGGATTATCTCGTTGGCCCCCGAAGTGCTGTAGAGAGGAGCAGGTGATGCGAAAAGTACGTAAGGGAGATCGTGTGAAAGTCCTAAGCGGGAATGATCGCGGCAAGGAAGGCAAGATACTAGTGGTGTATCCCGACAAGCAAAGGATTATTGTAGAGAAGGTGCACATGATTACCAAACACCAGCGCCCTACCCAAAACTTGCGAGAGCCGGGGATTATCAAGAGAGAAGGAACGATTCACATATCCAATGCTCTTCTGATTTGCCCGGAATGTGGCATTCCAAGCAGGGTTGAGTTTGAAATAGTGAATGGTGAGAAGATGCGCCGTTGCAAGCAGTGCGGGGAGACGTTTAGATAGAAATGTTGCGTGAAAGATTCAAGGAAGAGATTATCCCGCGATTGATGGAAGAGCTGGAGTTAGGCAATGTGATGCGGGCGCCACGCGTGGAGAAAGTGGTCGTTAATATGGGGATCTTGGCCAAGGACAACCCCAAGGTGCTTGAGGGAGCGGTGAGCAACTTGACGAAGATCACAGGGCAGAAGCCAGTTGTAACCAAGGCTCAGCAGTCAATCGCCGATTTTCATCTGACTAAGGGTGAACCAATTGGTAGCAAGGTAACGCTCAGGCGCGAACGAGCTTATGAGTTCTTGAACAAGCTGTTTAACGTGGTCTTGCCAGGAATACGAGATTTTCGGGGACTTTCGGCGTCTTCTTTCGACGGGCGTGGAAACTATAGCCTTGGATTGAGCGAACAGCTAAGCTTTCCGGAGATCTCTTACGGAGAAGTTGTTTCGATACAGGGAATGGATGTTACGATAGTTACTAGCGCGGGGAATGATCAAGAAGGCTACGCCTTATTGAAAGGACTTGGGCTCCCATTCAAAGATTAGGAGGGTAGATGGCAAGAAAGGCGCTGATAATAAAGAGCAAGAGGAAGCCTAAATATGAAGTTAGAGCTTATAGCCGCTGTAGTTTGTGTGGGCGCTCTCATGGGTACATCCGCGATTTTGGGATTTGTCGGCTTTGCTTTCGAAAGCTTGCTCATAAAGGTGAGATCCCTGGAGTAAAAAAGGCAAGCTTGTAGGAGGCAGGATGACAATAGAGAACCCAATTGCTGATATCTTGACGCGTATCCGAAACGCAAGCGCAAAGTTCCATCCCCAGGTTTTGGTGCCCAACTCGAAAATAAAGGAGAAGATGGTCGGCATTCTCAAGCAAGAAGGATACATAAAGGGGTTTGATGTCGTAGCTGGTGAACATGCACCAATGTTGCGCATAGATCTGAAGTATTTGGGAGAGAGACGTCAGGCCACAAGGGCAATAACTGCACTCAGGCAGGTTAGTAAGCCAAGCTGCCGTGTTTACGTAAATAGGGGTGAGGTACCACAGACGCTCGGGGGATTAGGAATATGCATCCTGTCCACTTCACAGGGCGTTATGGCAGGACATGAGGCGAAAAAACGCGGCATTGGTGGCGAGGTTCTTTGCGAAATATGGTAAGGTGATACGAGATGTCTAAGATGGGTAAGATCCCGGTTCAGATCCCAGAGGGTGTTAAGGTTGGAGTAAAGGGCGCAACCGTGTCGGTGGAGGGAAAACATGGTCGGCTTACACAAGCGTACAGGTCTGACAGAGTGAAGATTGCTGTAACTGACGATCAGGTAACGGTTACGAGAAAGGGTGAGGGAAAGGAATATCGCGCTTTTCATGGCTTGTATCGGAGTCTTGTTGCCAACATGGTTTACGGTGTATCGCAGCGATGGGAGAAGGAACTGTTGGTGAAGGGCCTTGGTTATCGGGCTCGGTTACAGGGCAAGAAGCTGATCCTTGATCTTGGTTATTCCCAGCCCGTAGAGTACGCCATTCCTGAGGGAGTAGAAATCGAAGTTGCTAGTCCAACCGAGATAAGTATCCGTGGAACGGACAAACAGCTTGTAGGGCAAGTCGCGGCAAAGATTCGAGCGCTTCGCAAACCGGAACCATACAAAGGCAAGGGAGTGAGATATAAGAACGAAGAAGTACACCTCAAGGCCGGCAAACTGGGAAGCGCCGGCGGTGTTGGGTAAGGGATGGCAAAGATGGCTGCATTCAATCGAAAAGCAGAGCGAGATAAACGACACAAACGGATTCGGAAAAAGATAAGTGGAACAAGTGGGCGTCCCCGTTTGTGTGTTAGCAAGAGCCTCCGACACATCTATGTCCAGCTGATTGACGATGAAGACGGAAGGACACTTGTGTCGGCGTCAACTAACGGGAGAGAATTACGGAAAGAGGGAGCAAGGAACAACATTCCTGGCGCGGAAAAGGTGGGGGCACTTCTTGCCAAGCGTACACTGGAGAAGGGAATCAAGACAGTAGTCTTCGATCGCGGCGGCTATCTATATCATGGTGTAGTTGCTGCGGTGGCTGATGGCTGCCGCAAGGGAGGCTTAAGGCTTTGACCACCACAAGGGAATTCGAGAATGAGATTATTGATATCAGACGTGTCAGCAAGGTCACAAAAGGTGGGCGAAACCTAAAGTTTAGAGTGACCATAGTTGTTGGTGACCGTAAAGGGCGAGTAGGTGTTGGAGTGGGAAGTACCACTGAGATCCCCGGCGCTATTCAGCAGGCGATCAGAGATGCTGAGAAACACCTGATAACGGTTGGTTTGACTGGCGTAACGATTTCCCATGCAGTGATTGGGAAATTCAAAGCAGGGAAGGTTCTCTTGAAGCCTGCTTACCCTGGAACGGGAATAATTGCCGCGGTAACAGTGGGAGCCGTCTGCCGATTGGCGGGAATAGAGGACCTATTGACGAAGTGCCTGGGGACAACTAATCCTCTTACCTTGGCGCGGGCAGCGATCGATGGCTTGTTGCAGCTGCGCAGTCGCCAGGAGGTTGAACGACTCCGAGGTGTGCCCGTTGCTGTGAGTGCGGAGGTTCGAGATGAGAATTGAGGACCTGCGTCCAACCAAGGGAAGTGTGCATCGACGGAAGCGCGTTGGCCGTGGTTATGGCTCGGGGCGGGGTGGACATGCGAGTGGTCGCGGGACAAAAGGGCAGAATTCACGCAGTGGAGGAGGAACACGCCTTGGCTATGAAGGAGGCCAGACTCCTGTGTGGATGCGTTTTCCCAAGCGAGGATTTAATAACTACGGACGGATTGACTACATGTGTGTCAATGTCGACACCTTAGAAGAGCGATTCCCAGCAAAGAGTAAGGTGACAATTGAACGGCTCCAGGAGTTGAGGATTATCAAGGGAAGAACCAGTAAGTTGAAGGTCCTTGGCCGAGGAGAACTCACTAAGCCTCTTACTGTATACGCTCATCGATTCACTCAGGCAGCACAGAAGAAGATTGAAGAAGCTGGGGGAAAGGTTAAGGTGGTATAGCGATGTGGGAGAAGCTATCTCATCTATTCAAAGTTCCCGAGCTTCGTAAGAGAATCTTGTTTACATTAGGCGCCATAATCATCTTTCGATTGGGAACGCATATTCCTGTGCCTGGTGTGGATTCAGCATCACTTAAGGATTTCTTCGCTACACAGCGCGGCGGGATATTCGATTTTTTGAATATGTTTACTGGCGGAGCGCTGCAGAGATTCTCTTTGTTTGCGCTCGGAGTTACTCCGTATATCAACGCGTCGATTATTTTCAGCCTTCTTACAGCTGTTATTCCCAAGTTAAAGGAGTTACAGCAGCAAGGCCGTGAAGGAAGGCGAAAGATTACTACGTATACCCGTTGGGCAACGCTTGGTCTTGCGACTGTCCAGGGTGCGGCAATGAGTATGCTTATCATAAACTGGGGGCTTGCTACTCCTGGGATGTGGTTTTACGTCACTTCTATTGTTTCATTGACCACCGGGACTATCTTCTTGATGTGGCTTGGTGAAAGGATAACTGAAAACGGAATTGGCAATGGCATTAGTATGATTATCATGATTGGGATTCTTGCGCGTTTTCCCACCATGTTCTATAACGCTTACATTGAGATAAGCGCTGGAACAGTGAGTCCGTTTTGGGGAGTGGCGTTCGTGGTGCTGTTGGTTGCAGTGATTGCTGGGGTAACTATGATTCAGCAGGGGCAACGGAAGATCAGAATCCAGTACTCGAAGCGAACTGTTGGGCGACGTATTTACGGGGGACATACTTCCCATCTGCCGATTCGCGTGAACCAGGGCGGAGTAATCCCGATAATCTTCGCGTCAGCTCTTCTGACTGTGCCAATGACCGTTACGCAATGGGTACCTGCCCTTGCTTGGTTGGAGCCCTATATTCGTAATGGTAGCCCTGGTTACATATTGATATATGTCTTGTTGATTTTCTTCTTTACGTATTTTTACAGTTCAATTGTTTTCGATCCGAAGGATGTAGCGAAAAATGTGCGTGATTCAGGAGGGTTTATCCCAGGAGTGCGGCCAGGGAAAGCAACGGAGACATACATATCGGATGTGCTTACCAGGTTGCTGTTGATCGGTGCGGTGTTCTTGGTTGGGATTGCCATATTGCCGTATGTATTCTCATCTGTGAGCGGAATGCAAAGTATCCTAATCGGGGGTACATCGTTATTGATTGTAGTGGGGGTTGGAATAGACACGATCATGCAAATTGAGGCTCACCTTGTGATGCGTCACTATGAGAGTTTGACCAAGGGTAGTGGGCTACTGGGGAGGAGAGGTTAGTGGGTCGGAAGAGACTTGTGCTTCTCGGTCCTCCCGGAGCGGGAAAAGGGACGCAGGCTAAGATGATTGCTGTTAAAACAGGCTTTGTGCACCTCTCTACTGGTGATATCCTTCGAGATGAGGTGAGCCGTGGAAGTCAATTAGGGCAGGAAGCCAAGCAATGGATGGATCGTGGCGATCTTGTGCCGGACAAGCTTATCACTGATATGATCGAGGGGGAAATAAGCAAGGCTGATGGATTCATACTGGATGGTTTCCCGCGTACGATTACTCAAGCCAAGGCTCTTGGAGAAGTTACTCCAGTAGACATCGTAATAAACATAGTGCTTTCTCGGGACGATGTAATAAAGCGGCTTTCATCGCGTCGCACCTGCCGTGATTGTGGAACAATATGCAATTCGCTATTCAGCCCCCCACGAGTGGATGGGCGCTGCGATATGTGCGACGGAGAGTTGTTACAGCGCAGTGATGATCATCCTGGAGTAATAAGGAAACGATTTGATGTGTATACTCGGCAAACTGCGCCGCTGATCGATCTGTATCGCAGACAAGGAACACTACAAGAGATTGACGGAAACTTGCCCCCAGAAGAAGTACTTGAGCGGATCATGGCTTTGTTAGTAAATGATTGTTCTGAAAACAGCTACTGAGATTGAGATACTGCGTGCGAACGGGGCTATCCTGGCTTCAGTGCTCGATAGAGTATGTCAAGAGGTTTCACTAGGACAAAATACCGGAGAACTGGATAGGTTAGCAGAGAGGCTTATACGGGAGTCCGGCAGTGAACCTGCATTTAAAGGAATGTATGGATTTCCCGCAACAATCTGTACCTCAATTAATGAGGAGATTGTACACGGGATTCCATCATTGAAGCGGCAATTGAAGAAAGGGGACATATTGTCGATTGACATTGGGCTCTATCGCAGTGGAATGTATGTGGATATGGCTACTACTGTTCCGGTTGGCGAGGTTGATGAGAAAGCAGCTAAACTAATGCAGGTAACCGAACAGGCCTTGTGGCGAGGGATAGGAATGGTTAACATTGGTAATCGTTTGGCTGACGTTTCGCATGCAATCGGATCGTGTATTGAAGACGCGGGACTATATGTGGTTAGAGAATATACCGGCCATGGGATTGGCAGGGATTTGCATGAAGATCCGCAAATCCTGAATTACGGTGAGTCTGGACAGGGACCACGGCTGCAGATTGGAATGGTTCTTGCCCTTGAGCCGATGGCCAAGACCGTTCCCGGTACGGTTGAGGTGCTTGCCGATAGCTGGACTGTTGTAGCGGATCAAGGCGCGCTGGCAGCTCATTATGAGCATACTGTGGCGTTAACAAAGAATGGCGTTGAAGTTCTGACGCGAGGAGGCCTGTAGAGACTTAGTGGCTCGAGCAAACGTACACAATCAAAAAAAAGCGGACGTAATCCGTCTACGTGGCGAGGTTGTTGAAAGCCTACCAAACTCGATGTTTCGGGTAAAGCTGAATAACAACCATGTTGTATTGTGCCATATTTCTGGACGGATGCGGAAGCATTATATACGCATCTTGACAGGGGACCACGTAACAGTTGAGTTTTCGCCGTACGACGTAACAAAGGGACGTATTGTGTATCGAGAGAGCTAACCGCGACGTCTGTATCGATATGAAAGTCAGAAGCTCGGTAAAACCGATTTGTGCTAAGTGTAAGGTGATCCGCCGAAATGGGCGAGTTATGGTTATATGCCAGAATGCTAAGCATAAGCAGAGACAAGGGTAGGGGGATATATGGCGCGAATAGCAGGGGTTAATCTACCCAATAACAAGCGGATTGAGTTTGGGCTTACGTATATTTTTGGTGTTGGGCGCTCGCTCGCAGCTGAGATAATTGAGGGGGCAGGTGTTTCACCAGATATACACGCCAAGGATCTAACGGAGAAAGAGATAGCTAGTTTGCGTCATGAAGTGGAACAGCACATGGTTGAGGGCGACCTGCGGCGCCGAATCTTTGGGAATATTCAGCGATTAAAGGATATCAACTCCTATTGTGGGATTCGCCATAAGAGACGGCTTCCGGTTCGTGGACAGCAGACCAAGTCTAATGCGCGAACGTGGAAGGGGCCTCGGGCAGCTAAAGCGGGAAAGAAGAGGTAGGGATGGCGAAGAACATTAAGCTTGAACGGGCACAGATTCACGTACATGCAAGCTATAATAACACAATCATCACACTGACTGATGTTGAAGGAAACCCGGTTACCTGGAAGAGCCCAGGGACCGTTGGATATAAGGGGTCACGTAAAGGAACTCCATATGCAGCGCGAATAGCCGCAGAGGCATTGGTAAGGGAAATGAAGGAATATGGTGTTCAGTCGGCAGTTCTCATGATGAAGGGAGCTGGGTCAGGCCGTCAAGCTGTTATTCAAACCATGAAGGGCTCGGGCATACGGGTTAGTGAAGTAAGAAACGTCACACCGGTTTCCCATAGTAAGGGTACTATTAAGGGGAGAAGATAATGGGTAGATACACAAACCCAAAATGTAGGCTGTGTAGGAGAGAAGGAGAGAAGCTTTTCTTAAAGGGAGACCGCTGTTATACCCGTAGCTGTGCAATGACTGAGAATGCTTCCTTGCCAGGCGAGCGGGCAAAGAAACGTCGATCGCGCATGAGCCGGTACAGAGTACAATTGCGAGAAAAGCAAAAGGTTCGACGAATCTATGGAATTGGCGAGCGACAGTTTCGTAACTATATGGAAAAGGCAAAGCGCAAGAAAGGAATCACGGGCGATGTTTTGCTTAACATACTTGAGAGGCGCCTGGACAATATTGTTTATCGGTGTGGTTTTGCCTCGTCGCGCGCGCAGGCACGTCAATTGATCGTACATGGCCACTTCGGACGCAATGGGCGGAGTCTGGATATTCCCTCCACAATATTGAATGAGGGTGATACGATTGCTGTTAAAAAAGGGCGACGTGATCGAGTAAAGGACATAGTAGAGGCAAACAAAGAACGACAGATCCCCAATTGGATGGAAAAGAATCTAGAGACAATGGAGTGCCAAGTGGTTGCTCCTCCCAATGTGGAGGAAATCGGATACACCATTGCTACGAACCTGATTGTAGAATTTTATTCTCGCTAGGAGGTTGTCGCATGGATGAATTGGTCTTCCCGCAAGGGATAGATGTTAAAGAACTTGCTGCTACGCAAGGAAGAATTACTATCCAGCCTCTTGAGCGTGGACATGGCACTACTCTAGGGAATGCACTTAGAAGAATTCTCCTGTCTTCTATTCCAGGAGCTGCTGTAGTACGAGTGAATTTTGCCGGTGTGTACCATGAGTATGATACAATCGAGGGCATTAAGGAGAGTGTACTAGAGATTATTCTGAACCTTAAGGGACTTTCCTTGCGTCTGCATGATGATGAATTGAAACGACTTACAATTGAAAAACAAGGTCCGTATGAAGTGAAAGCCGCGGACATTGATCTGCCTTTAGGAGTTGAGATTGCCAACCCCGAGTTACACATCGCTACGTTGAACGAGCAAGGTAGACTGGAAATGGAGCTAGAGGTAGAGTCAGGGTTTGGTTACCGCTCTGCGGAAATGAACAGGCTAGAAGAAGCATCTTTGGCTGTAATTCCTATTGATTCAGACTTTTCCCCTGTAAGACAAGTGAGCTTTGCCGTTGAAGGGACGCGAGTGGGTGGAAGTACTGGATATGAGCAATTAAACCTTGATATAACAACAGATGGAGGGATTAAACCGGAGGAGGCGCTGTCTGAAGCAGCATCTATCCTGCGCCGATACCTTGATCTGTTTAGCAATTTTGGCGAGCATCCGTTTGGTATTGCCAAGGGGGGAGCGGAGGAGGAAATTAACACTCTGAGTGCTTCCCTGGAAGAGCTGGAGATCGATCGACGTTCGTGCAATCTTCTAAAAGAAGCGGAAATCACTACTCTGAGCAAGCTTATCTCTCGACCACGCGAGGAGTTGCTCGATATTCACGGTTTTGGCGCTAAGTCCTTGGCAAAAGTTGAGGATCGTCTAAGGGAGTTGGGCTACGCGCTAGGAGATGAGGTCAGGGCAAGAGATGAGGCATAAGCGAAAGGTTAAGAAAATGGGTATGGTGACAAGAAGTCAGAGACAGAGTGTCCTGGCAAACATGGCTAAGGCGCTAGTATTGTACGACAAAGTGGATACAACACTTGCGCGAGCGAAGGCGGCGCAGCGATATGCGGAGCGTCTTGTTACGTTGGGGCGACGGGGAGATCTGCATGCGCGACGAATAGCGTTTTCCCGGCTGCAGGACAAACCAACCGTAGATAAGTTGTTCGGTGAGATAGCCAAGCGTTATGAGAGCCGAGCAGGCGGGTACACTCGTGTAGTGAGACTTGGTCCGCGCAAAGGAGACGGCGCTGAACAAGCTCGGTTGATGTTCGTATAGTCTCCGATACCAACACTGCATTCGTATTTCCGCAATGTCTTAATGCCAATCTGCTTCTTAATGAGTTTCCTCACACTCCAGGCAAGGTTTATCTCTCGCCCGT
>JAUVYF010000103.1 GCA_030603215.1 Candidatus Bipolaricaulota bacterium | reverse complement strand
TCCGCGCAGAGATCCAAGAGATGATCATCGGCCGATGCATGAAGCTGACAGGATCGGACAAGGAGCTGAGTCCCGAACAGCTGGAGCATATGGTCAATAAGGCGTACTGTCATTTGATTGGGGTGTTGCCGCTTATCGCGTTGGGTGACGTGGACGATGTTATCCTGAGAGAGACATTCAAGGGACAGGACATCGAGGGACAAAGGCATGGTTTCGCATTGCCTCGATGGTTGTTCAAGTCGGAGGCTGAGTATGAGCAGAGCTTACCGGCTTCTCATTCCGACAAGCCCTTTGACCTTTGCGAGCTACCGTATTGGTTGTTTGAGCTGGTAGAGCGTTATCGGCCAAAGTAACAATTCGGCCCTACTCTACCTTGGCTCATGCCTAGATGTGGCAGTAGCGTCGATCTCAGAGCATGAGAATCTCACCATTCCGGTGGATTCGTCACTTTCTGTCACCACTGAACTATGCTACTACACACAACAAGGTGCTATCTGTGCGTTGCTGACTACTAAAATCTATGTCAGTTACCGGTGAATAAGTGACAAGTCAGCTGAGAATAAGCGGCTATTCAAGGTGTTTCAGGACAGTTTTAGCTCGATCACTTGACAAGCTGACAACTTAGTAGTACAATAGTGTCAAGGGTGATAGACATGAAGAAGAGGAAGAAAAGCCAGAACGAAGCAGGACAGTTCACGCTCACAGATGAAGAGGTTGCCAAGTTGATCGACTGTGCAAGTACAAACCGTAACCGGCTTATAGTGAAGACTCTAGTCAAGACGGGCCTGAGACGTGCGGAGCTGTGCGGCCTGGACACTCAGGACTTACAACCGGATAGAGGACGGATCATAGTCAGGCACGGCAAGGGCGACAAGCGGCGATTCGTTCCCATACCCGACAGCCTGGCAGCTGAACTAAGGGCCTTTGTGGAACGTCGCGTCAACGGGCCTCTCTTCCGATCTCAGAGGGAAGGACGGCTAGTGCCAAGGACGATCAATCATATAATCAAGGCTGCAGCTGACATAGCAAAGATCACGAACCCGAACCCCGACCGCAAGCAGATAGGCCCCCACTTACTCAGACACACCTTCTCGCGTCACTACCTGAGAGATGGAGGGCGACTACATATCCTCTCACAGATTCTTGGACACGCTAATATAGCAATCACTCACGCTGTCTACGGGACCGCAAGTGAGGACGAAATACAGGAAGAGTATAGGAAGGTTGTGGAATGAATGAGACAACACTGGAGCTATCGTTCCCCTGGACTGTCACGGTCAAAGAGTTTGACAAGAATGTAGCAGGGTTGACTGACCGTCACGGACGCAAGGTGAACCTCACTAATCAATATCGAAGAAGAGCATGGCAACCAGGCGTCTACGTATTCTCTACAGACACACAATGCTTATACGTTGGATCGGGTGTAGCCATGTCAGGGCGCGCGCTGGCTCACATACGAGGCCACAACTCCAACAGTTGGGTTACTAACTATTCCGTTACATTGAACGAGCGTATCCGCAAAGCCAGAAAGGAAGGGAAGACCGTCACCATTGAATTCATCCCTTGCAATAAGCCAGAGCTACGCTTTCGAGAGATGGAGGAAATAGTCGGACGGAGGCCCGTTCTGAACAAGGCCCTACCACAAGACCTGCAAGAGGCAATGGTGCATTTTAGGGACAAGAGGAAGGCATAGGTAATGGACGGGATGACCCTGGAACTGCCATTCTCGGAATGTGATGTATACGAGATGGGAGGCACTTACGGCGCAAATCTAACAGCCTTTCAGCATGATCGAGACATGCGCGAGATGGGAGAGATAAGCGGCGTGTATGTGATCGAGTCAGTTGATCGTCATCTGTATATCGGGCAATCCAGCTATTCGATGACAGAACGAATCCATGCTCACTACAGCGGCCGATCGAATCCTTTCTTGTACCGGCGTCTGCTATCCGCGCAACAATACAACGAGACGATCATATTGACCCTATATCCCCTCTTGCCGGATGAAGCGAAGATAACAGAGATGGTGATGGTCAAACAGTTTTCACCTGTCTACAATCGCCGTTTGCGATAAGGGAGGAAACCATGACACTATATTTCTACACGACGGAAGGACACGACATTGCACGGCTCAATGAAACGGGTTCTGAGTACAACAGCGCAGAGATCCTACGGGATGGTGTGTGGGAAAAAGCGTTCCCTGCTGAGTTACTCTGGAATATGGAGCCAGTTAGTAAGGATGAGGCCGTAGACATACTGGTGAAGTGGAACCCGACGCCGGTCACCAGGGAGGAGGCCTTGGGGTTGCTTGACATGAAGCCAGTCAACGGGGAGAAGGAAACATCACACGAAAGCTAGGCTTGTAGCAAGCACAAAAGGGAGGAAAGGTGAATAACTCGATTATGGACAACTTACTAGCGGCCGGTTTGTGTCTCTTGCTGGCTCTTTTGGTCATCGGAGCATACTTCTCACAGGCGATCGAGCAAGGTCAGGTTGTAATGGGCATGACAACCAGCTTGGTAGTGGAGCTGTGGGGCGAGCCGGACCACAAAAGCACAAGCGAGGTCCGCAAGGAAGGATCATGGTTTCTTTCGATCACAAGGGAGACGTGGACCTATGACAATCCTGCAAGGATGGTAGTTTTCGAGGATGGCTTAGTAGCCAGGATAGAACAAGTTGAACGCTGAGAAGGGAGGAAAGATATATTGCAAAGACTGTTCACACCGGCAACGGGTCACTGACTACCGGCTCCGCAGGGCAAACGCTGGTGTTTCTCTCGGTGAGTGTCATTGTAGTTCCCCAAGTTCAGTGACTCGTGGAATGGGCGACCCTGTTGGGGTATGGCCGGTCACCGCGGGAGACGATTGGTGCGCCAAAGGCACTCCCAAGAACGGAGGAAGCGACCTGAGAAAGGGGAGTATTGACAAGACGGCAACGATCGGGCATTGATAGGCTATTGGTAGGTAAGCGCATGTGCATTGAGCGAGATCAACAACGACTAGCAAGGATACAATCAAATGGTGCTAACGCTGAATTACCCATCAGGTCTACAAATCCTCACACAGATTATAGACTGGTTACAGGTATTATGCCCTTTTCCCTGGTGATAGTTGTTTGGTTCAAGAACCTGTCAAAACTTGTCATTCAAGATTGACCCTACGGCAACGATCGGGTGACAGGCGTCCTATATTCAGGTGATACATTGATTCCAGAAATACCCTGAGATGGAGCAAGAACGGGCCTATATTTGACAAGTGCCCTTCCTATCTGCATTTGGGGTTGAAAGTTACGCAACCAAAGAATACTTTTGTTGCGAACTAGCCTGTTTTGCTCGATCCGAGATCCCGATGACCCCAAGCGAGGGAAGGAGAGAAAAAGGACAGATGTCCAGGATACGGAGAGATGCTCCCTTTCTCCATGATCGACGCGCTTATATAGCGTTTACTGGCAGTCTGGAGGCTCTACCCTACCACTTACACGTCCTCGATCCGGATATTCGAGCAGCTAACCAGTGGCAACGGGTGACGGGTAAGTGGCGATGCCCCTTGACGGTATGCTCAGGAAAACGTAGAGTAATGGTGTATCAAACAATCTCTAGGGACATGGTACAAGCATGAAAACGCTTTCGAGCTATATCCCTGAAAACGGGATAACAGAGGTCGATCGAATAGCCAAAACGTCCACTCAGCTGGACGAGTTCTTGTCAAATCTCCCCACCGACTCCCTGAAAACCATAGGGATACGTATATTCTTGCAGTTGCTTGACGGACCTCGCGGCCTGGACGTTCCCTCATTAGCGCTGGAGACCGGCCTAACCCGAAAGTCTGTGAAGTTTGCCATTGATCTGTTGGTTGAAAGTGGGAGGATCAACCCGCTGGAGGATAACGCAAACAAGTTCGAGATGTCGATGAATGGAGCCAACAACCACGACCAAGGAGGTAACAATGCCTAAACTGAGCGAGGTAGCGAAGATCGACGGGAAGCTAATCTATGAGGACAAAGACGGGAATATCTGTACGGAGGACATAGCTTCTCAATGCCTTCGACCACTTACCAAGGAAGAAGAAGCTAAGCTGTCTAAAGTATCTAAGAAAACCGCAGCTGTGGGGGGTGATTGATGATTTAACAATCTGATTGCTTACCCGTGATAAGAACTAGTCAAGGCCTCCTGACCCCAATCGGGGGGTCTTGACCTTTGGCCTATAAGCGAAGACCCCAGGCGTTATGGCCCAGGGTCTTCTTCATCTCGTTGTGGGCGGCCACTTGATTCTCAGCGACGCGGCGTTACACTAGGAGACAAATGAGATTAGCGACAATAAGTATATACGAACAAACTCGGAACACAAAGCAACTAGCGAAAGAACTTAAAGCCTCTCCCTTTTCCCACGATTTGACAAGTTTAAAACTCACCCCAAGACGGGCCAGGGCGAGGCTCGATTCCTGTTATAGCCATTACACACATCACGAATCCAACAAGCAACAACCCTGGAATAGTGCTGTTTTCAAGCACTTGACGGGGGCTTTTTTTTCAGGTCAGCTTGGATCTCGACCCTCAATGGAGATCCTCCAGCCTAGGGTAAACGCTGGTCAAAACTACCCTGTAGAAAGCGGGTTTGAACCGACCCCGAAAGTAGGCAGAGTAGGCTCTTTCGATAAACATGAAATGCCCCCAAGACACGTCAAGGATACTAGTCCTTCATTGCGGTTGCATAGCCGGTTTTCCTTTGCGGATGTGTCGGAGCGGCCGGCCCCCGATACAAGGCTCTTGATAAAGCTGACTACTCTACCCTCTCTTATTCTAATTACCCTAACTCCTAAGATCAAAAGCTAAGATCAAGGCAGGGTAATAGAGCCAGTAGGGGGCATGTAAGGTTGGGGTTTCTCTAGCTTGTAAATATGGGAGAAGTAAGGAGAAAAGACAGGATCACAATAATGTTCTGCAGCACAAGGGAAAAAAACGGCTCGGAAAAAGTGTTGGGAAGGCTTGGCTTGATAATTGTGCAAGTATGGGTAACAATCCAAGTTGATCTTATAGAACATGGAGGTATGGCTAGTGACACAAAGTCCGATTGAAAGACACATGCAAAGCTTGACGTTGAATCAGAATCAAGTCGCTTGGAAAGCTG
>JAUVYF010000075.1 GCA_030603215.1 Candidatus Bipolaricaulota bacterium | reverse complement strand
CGGCAGACTCTTGTCGGATTCGAAATTGAGCCGGAGAATCTGATCTTGTTTCAGCAGCAGGCCCACCATGTTGTTGGCTGTCTCTGACTGAAGATTCAGCAGCATCTGGATGAACTTGCTTCGGCCCCATCTGGTCGCTAGTCCCCAACCGAACAGGCCGCGCCGCCGAAAACGTTTGATGGAATAGAACTGCTTGGCCTTCCCGGTCCCGATCGAAAGTATTCTCAAATCGTCTAGCTTCGCATTGAGCTGTTGTCTCGCATCGATGGCAGCCACGAGTGATGGACTATTCGCCCAGAGTCCGCCGTCGGCGAGCAGATAAGGTTTCTCCCCAGGCAGGAGCATTGGCGGAAAATACGTAGGAGCAGAGCACGAAGCAAGAACGGCATCCGCTACTCGCACCTCCAAGTCTCGGACAAATCCCTCGTCATACGCGGACTTGAATACATGCACGCATCCGTTGCCAATGTCGGTTGCGGGGATGATCAGCGGCGTATTGATTTCCCCAAGCCTTGCATCTCCGAAGAAACCGTCAAGAACGCTTCGCAGGCTAGATTTCGGATACTTGCTAGCGAACAAGCTGCAGCGTAGGACCAGAGGCTTGCGGAATATCTCGGATCCGTGTTGGTCGTACATGTCAAGGACTTCACTAGCGCTCTTTCCAAGGGCTAGGCCGGCAGCAATGATGGAGCCTGTACTGGTTCCTGCGAGAAGATCGAAGTCTCTGCGCCAGTCAATACCACACTCCACTTCTATGCGTTTCAGTAAGTGAGCGGAATATACTCCCCTGAAACCGCCGCCATCGATCGCTAGAATCTTGAATGCGTTACTCATTCCTCGCCTTCCTTCTTCTGCTCTTCAATCCGCTTTGCCGCGTCTTCCAGTTGCTTGATCTCCTTATCGAAATCGGATTCGAAGAGCCGATCTTGAACAATGCGGTATGTCTCGAACTCACTCTCGGCATAAGACTGCGCAAGTTCCTGTGAGACCTTGCCTTTGTCTTGCAGGATTTCGCGTTCGTCGAATTCGAGGAATGCGTCGAGTCTCTTCGCCCAGTCTTCCATGGTCATGGGAATTCTGCGGCTGGCACGGTTTTCGGCCAGCTCAAGGTAGGCGTTGACAATGCGGCCAAGCGATTCGAGTTCGTCCTGGCTCAGGTAGTTCTTCGCGATGCTAACGTCGCGCTTCAGGATCTTGCCGCCCGGCCCGTTCTCCCATGAGGTGAGCCCCATACGCTCCATGTTGCTGTCGGCACGTTCCTGGATCAGCTCTGCGGCAGTGTGGCCGTGAATGGCGAAATGGAGCTTATTTTGAACCATTGCGAAGAAATCGCGGGTGGTTGGGGCATCCTTGTTGTAGTCGACGCTGGTGGCGTAGATATCGGTGATCTTCTGGTAGAATCGGCGCTCACTGAGCCTGATCTCGCGGATTTCTTCCAGCAGTCGCTCGAAATAGTCTTCGCCAAGGAATGTCCCATTCTCCAGGCGTTTCCGGTCGAGGACGTACCCCTTGATGGCATAGTCTCGCAGAACACCGGTTGCCCATTGTCGGAATTGGGTCGCGCGCACGGAGTTGACGCGGTAGCCAACGGAGATGATGGCGTCCAGGTTGTAAAATTGAACCTGGTAGCTCTTGCCGTCGGCGGCAGTATTCCGGAATTTCCGGACAACTGAATCTCGCTGCAATTCGTTGCCGGCAAATATATTCTGAAGATGCTCGCTAACCGTTCTGACATCAACGTCGAACAATATCGCCATGAGCTTCTGGGTGAGCCATATGGTCTCGTCCGCATAGCGAACCTCAATACTCTCCTCGCCGCTCTGCGCCGTGAAGATCAGGAACTCAGTCGTGCTATTGCGGATCTGCAGTTGTTTTTTTCTTGAATCACTCATATCTTCACTGCCTTTATGGCAAAATTATCTGTTCTTCCGTGGAATTCCGTGTCTTCCGTGGTTCAATTCCCTATTCACCATTCACTATTCCTAATTCCCTCAAATGTCCGGCCATTTCCTTCTCCAGTGTTGCCAGCTCGGCATTGATCTCAACCAGCTCCTTGAGATTGGCTTCGATGTCGACTTCTTCTTCCTCTTCGAAGGTGTCGACGTAGCGGGTGATGTTGAGGTTGTAGTCGTTTTCTTCGATTTCGTCCGGCTGGACGACGCGACAGAATTTCTCGATGTCTTGCCGCTTCTTGACGGCCTCGAGGATCTTACTGATATGCTCGTCGTCCATGACGTTCTGGGCTTTCGCGGAGCGGAACAGTTTGGAGGCTTCCACGAAGAATACGTCCTTACGCTGCTCGTTCTTTCCAGTAATCTCTCGAGAGCGATCGAGAACAAGGATGGCAACCGGGATGCCGGTAGTTTGGAAGAGCCCAGCGGGTAGGCCGATGACTGTATCAACGATGTTCTCTTTCAGGAGACTTTGCCGAATTCTGCCCTCAGCTGCGCCGCGAAATAGAACGCCATGCGGCACAATCACTACAACACGGCCTTCCTTGGCCTTTGCCGTCTCAACCATATGGCTGATGAAGGCGTAGTCTCCCTTGGTCTTGGGCGGAATGCCGCGATGAAAGCGGTTATACGGGTCGTTCTCGATGTTGTCGCCAGCCCATTTCTTGAGGGAGAAAGGGGGATTGGCGACCACAAGATCGAACTTCATCAGGGAATCGCCCTCTTTAAGCAGAGGGTTATTAAGCGTATCGCCCCATTCCAGACGGGCAGAATCCTTGCCGTGAAGGAACATATTCATGCGGGCTAGGTTGTAGGTGGAGCCGATGCTTTCCTGTCCATAGAGCGCATAGTCCTTGGAGCCCTGATCTTCTACTTCGGCACCAGCCAGCAGGAGCAGGCCACCGGAGCCGCAGGCGGGATCGCAGATGCGCCAGCCCGGCTGGGGTCTTGCCAACTTGGCGAGTAGTGAGGCGACAGATTTGACGGTAAAGAATTCGCCAGCTTTCTTGCCGGCATCGGAGCCAAACCGCTCAATCATATACATGTATGCGTTGCCGATAACATCGTCACCGGCTGCGGAGAGGTCGATCTTTGCGAAGTCATCCATTAGATGTCGTAGCATCTTGTTGCGCTGATCCGTTTTCCCCAAGACAGCATCGGAATTGAAATCGATGGAGAAGAGACCTTCCAAGCGGTCTCCGTTGGCGTCCTCAATGGCATGCAACGCGATGTTGATCAGTTCTCCAATGTTGTCGGCGTTCTTGTTCTTGTACAGGTCATAGAAACTTGTGCCCTCGGGGAGGACGAAGCGAGCATTCTTGAGGCGAAGAGAGATGCGATCCTGGTCATCGCCATATCGTTCAGCGAGTTTCTCTATCTCATGCTTGTGCAGGTCGCTCATATACTTGTAGAAGAGGAACAACAAGACATAATCCTTATAGACACCGCCGTCCACGTTCATGCGTGATGAGTCCGCTGCTTCCCACAGAGTTCTGTTCAGGGCTTCCTGTGTATATTGTCTTTGTCCAGTCATTGCGCTCTCCTTCTCATAGATTGCTCTTCTGGTGCTAATTCGTGGCTCAGAATATCTCGAAACAGCACCTGCTTCCGATTGGAGAGGCGAGCATAGTTGACCGCTGCCTTCTCGAATGAAATCAGTGCCTTCTGCCGATCCAGGGGAGGAATGGGAACATCAATATTCGCAAGATTCCTCGTGCTAATGAACGGCACTGTGCTACGTTCGCAATGACGCCGGAATAGCTGTTGTCCGTGCGATGAGTTGAAGTAGCAGGCCAGGTATCCCGGTAGAATTGATTTCGCCTTTAGCGACAGAACAAGGATAGAGGACGCCGCGATCCATGTTTCCGATTTCGGGAGGTCAAAGATTGCTGCTGAGAAGCGTCCGCGATTCACAATCAAGATATTATTCGGCTGGAGCGGTTTGGATACAGACACGTCGGTGCGTACAGGCTCCCCTTGACCGAAGGAGATGAACCCTTCTGGAAAGATGTTCTTTGGCTGAATGACCATCACAGCGCCATCTGACACGGGTGTTAACCGTCGCCTGAACGTATGCCCCATTCTGATGTCACAAAAATCCCTGATTCGCATTCTTGTCACCCCTTGGTTCATAAATAACAGTATAACAATACTGCGGTCAGAAGTCAAGTCTTACATTGCGGTATGCTTATATTGCTCTTTTAACTGGAGTGGCATCCATAGTTTATATGGGGCTTCGCGCCTATTTGGAGCTGCACCAGTCTGCAGGTCCCAATAAGGTGCATTCCTCGCTTCTAGCGTGGCCGCCTGTCATACAATCTTAATGGCATTCTCATGGACGACGTCGTTGTACGCTTCCGCGTAGCCCTTCTCGTTGGTCATGTCCCAGCCCAATGCCTTAAAGAATGGGTCGATGAACTCGATGCGCGCTTGTGCTTCGTTGTACTGGCTAGAGCAATAGACATCGCGATTCTCTTGGAACCGCTCGATGAGTCTGTTGATTTCCTTAGGCGCAGTCATTCTCTCACCTGGGTACTCAACATGCTCGTTATGACCTGTGTTCTCAGAACGACTCTCATCACCCTTGTCATCTCCTCAACTAATGCGGTCACTTGTTCGGTGACTTATGCGCTGACTCGCTCGGTGACATGCTCGATCACTGTTCATGCCCTTTCGCCACTCTGCTTTTTCAGCCACTCCGCGCCCGAATCCGTCCTAACGTATTTCTGATTCCTGCTGCGAGGCTTGTCTGGAACCGTCATCGCCAACCAGCCACCGTCAACCAAGGGTCTGAGATAGTTGGCTCGAAAGGTCTCCCGCCTCCTCAAGCTTACGAGCTCCTGGATCTGCCTTGCCCGTCGTGGGTGGGAACAGTATTCGAGTATTCGCATAGCAACTTGCTCGGTAACTTGCTCGGTAACTTGGTCTCGATCTAGTGCCAACTTGGTCCCGACTTGCGGGGTGACTTGCGGGGTTGCACCTGCATGAGCGGGCAGCCGAATCAAGAAAGAGGTGCGATAGTCATCGGTCTCAAACTCAGGTGGGGGTGAGCCGTTCTCTTCCATCACTCTTAGCATCTTGGGAATACCGGTTGAACGTCCTTCGGTGAGTTCGAGTTCCTTGAGGAACTCCCCGATTCGGCGATTGCGATACCGTCGACTGACTGCCTTGCCCGTCCGTAAATCTTCCATTCGGATGGAGCGATCCGGCCCAGGGAAGCTCAACACCACAAAATCATCTCTAGTGATCCGTACCTCGATAGGCTCCCGTTCTTCGTAGGAACGATGGTAAACGGCATTGACCACCGCTTCCTCGATGGCAGCGTAAGGGAAGTTCCAGAACCGCTCGGCTTCGGCCCGATCGGGGTGCTTGATTACCGTCTCACACAGATAGTTGCGCTGGATGTAGTCAAGCGCCTCTCTGGTGATGCGGGCAAGAGGCCCTTTGAAGCTCTTCTCGTCAAAGCGATCGCCACCCGGACCCTTGCGAAACCACACTACGTCGATCTGCGTTGCTGGGAAGAATCGATACGGCTCTTCGTTGAAGAAAAGCAGCCCAACATTCTTTGGCAGCGGAGCTTCCGAGGAGCCACCTACGACATTCATCTGTCGTCCAAGCTCTTCAATCGAGAGAGCTTCAACGTCATCGGCTAGTTTGCTGCCGACGTCACGTAGGAACTCAGCCATCAAGCGGGGTGATAGGTCTTCTACGGACGCGAACTGATTGAGTCGATCATCAAAGGGAACGGTGGCGGCCAGACTGAGCAGCTCATGCAAATCATCCCCCTGTGCTTCAACCGTGCTGGCGTAGCGGCGAATGTAGTAGCCGTACTCCTTGGTCTTAGCTATAACGGACTTCGGTGCCTGGTACGGCCGCATTTGGCCTCCAGGTGCCCACAACACGATGAGGTTTTGTCCCTCGAATTCCTCGATGCTCAGGATGGGCGCATAGTGCGGTTGAATGAGCTGACAATACTGGAGAAGCTCCTGCTGGATTCTGTCCAGCTGATTGTCGTGCAGCCCTGTGGGAGGAAAAATCGGCAGACCATCGGCATCGCAGTCTTGGCCAATGATTACGTAGCCGCCGCCGAGGTTCGCGAAGTCATTGGCAAACGCGCAGATGGTTCGGATGATTGCATCGGGATTCCAACCCGTCTTGTACTCAATCCGCTCACGCTCGACAGTGCGCTGACGCAGAAGATCTTCAAGATTGATGGGGAGCTTGCTATTCATCGAACGCATGCGTATTGCCTCTGTGTCTTCTTTCGCGGCTTGTGATGGTTTGTTTGGCTCATTTGTCGTTCTCCCCAATTTCCAGTAGCCTGGATTAGTATAAGCCTTGTTGCAGATGCAGCGGTTACGCCTTCTCGGGGCAAGTGCGGGTCTTGCATTACAGCATCAAAACATGTTCTAGAGCGACCGTTTCGCTCCAATGCCTCAACCTTTCTTATAATGGCCTGTTGTGCTCCCCACCTTACGGTCCCATCCTTAGTAGGAGTTCTTCGCCCGCCCCAACTTGAGGTCACAGATTGTGACTTCAAGATCTCGAACTGGTCTTTGGAGAACTGGAACATGAAATCCTTGGGGAAGCGTTCAATGTTTCGCTTGACAGCCTGATTAAGCACCTTGGTTTGCACGTCATACAGATCAGCAAGATCCGCATCGAGAATGACTTTGTGACCACGGATCACGTGAATCGCGTGCAATATGCGTTCCGGAGGCAATGTCACATGCTCAGCGAGAGTCTTACTGGGTTCTTGGAGAAGTTGATCAGCTTCTTTACTCACAGTGAGCCCTTTGTCCCCTGAGCCTATGCTTGAACCTCAGCGTCGCGGCATTGTTCTTCTTGGCATTGTTGTTGCGCCTCATCACCCCTCCGCCGTGATCTAGTCTGAACTATAGTACAGTAGCACTTTCGGGGCTTCCTGGCAAGTCGTCTGGCTACGGATGGAGAGAGTTTATAGAGTTGAAAAGCCAGTCTGGAGTCGACAGTCACGAGTCTGGAGTCGAAAACAGTGAAAAAAGGAAGCCACAACTGAACAGTTATGACCGGTAACTGATAGGTTCCTTTCCTGAAAGCTGATTGCTGACGGCTGATAGCTATTTCCGAATAATTGAACACTGATACACGTTCCGACCACTGATTAACATAGATAGATAGAGGTATCAGGAAAGGAAGTTGTCAGTAAGTGGCCGGCTTCTCCCCCTCCCTTTAATTCCCTCCCTCGATCAGGGGAGGGAAGATGGTAAGAAATCCCTCTCCCTCGATGAAGGGAGAGGCTGGAGCCTGCCCCGGACCCCGATCCGGGGTGAGGGTGAGATGAAGCTGGTTATGAGGAAAGGAAGCTTTCAGCTTTCAGTTCGCTTGCCTTTCGCTACTCAACTATTTTCCTTTGCACTGTTTTGCCCATTCAACCATTTAAC
>JAUVYF010000088.1 GCA_030603215.1 Candidatus Bipolaricaulota bacterium | reverse complement strand
GCCGCGGTTACAGCCGCGCGAACAATTGGCTATCAGAACGCCGGAACAGTGGAGTTTGTAGTTGATGTGGAGGGCTTCTTCTTCTTTATTGAGGTGAACGCGCGCATCCAGGTTGAGCATTCAGTAAGTGAAATGGTCACGCGGGTCAACCTGGTTAAGCAACAACTTAGTCTGGCGGGCGGTGATTCTCTAGAGGATTGGCCGGAAGAGGTTCCTTGCTATGGGCACGCGATTGAGTGCCGGATTAACGCAGAGGATCCCGCCCACGACTTCCTTCCGTCGTGTGGCCGAATTGAGATCGACGAACTTCCTACTGGAAACGGGGTTCGGCTTGATACGCACATCTACAATGGGATGGAAGTTACCCCCTACTATGACTCATTGTTGGCTAAGATAATCGTATGGGGGCACAATCGCGAAGAGGCACGAATCAAGATGTATACTGCTCTTGAGCGATTCCGCATCCGGGGAGTTACTACTACTTGCCCGTTGGTTCAAGAGATCATCTCTCATCCTTCATTCCGCCAAGGACTAATGGGGACAGATTTCCTGGCCGATCTTTTTGACTGAAGGGTTGACTGGCTTATCAACGCGATTTACCATTTGTTACGGATTTTCCCAAGGGTCTTCCTCAGATCATAGGAGTACGAATGTTTGACTCTCTTTCTAGCAAGTTGAATACGATTCTCTCGCGTTTGCGCGGGAAAGGAAAGCTCTCCGAGGCCGATGTTGATTCAGCCCTGCGCGAGATTCGCCTTGCCCTGCTCGAAGCCGACGTAAATTACAAGGTTGCCAAAGAGCTGATAGCTGGCGTACATGATCGAGCAATAGGAAGCGAGGTTCTAGAAAGTCTCACCCCTGGCCAACAAGTAGTTAAGGTTATACGCGATGAGCTTACCGCGCTTATGGGCGAAGAACGGATTGGCCTCTTGCTCACCAATAAACCGGCAGTGATCATGCTCGTGGGGTTGCAGGGCTGCGGGAAGACAACCACAGCGGCGAAGCTTGCGCTGACCCTGAAGAAAGAAGGAAAGAAATCAGTTCTAGTGGCAGCAGATGTGTACCGACCCGCGGCAGTGGAGCAACTAAGGAAATTGGGAGAAGAGATAGAGCTACCTGTATTTGAACAAGGAAACTCACCGCTGCAGATCGTAACTGGCGCTCGCGATTGGGCAGAGGAGAATCTGTGCGATGTGGTGATTATTGATACAGCCGGTCGACTACAAATCGATCAGAGCATGATGAACGAGTTAGTTCAGCTTAAGGACGCAACCAGCCCTGATGAGATCCTCCTTGTCGCTGATGCCATGACCGGCCAGGAAGCGGTGAACATTGCCAGTAGTTTCCATGAAAAGCTTTCCCTTTCGGGTGTAGTACTCACCAAGCTGGATGGAGACGCGCGGGGAGGAGCTGCGCTTTCCATTCGCGCAGTAACAGGATGTCCGATCAAATTTGTGGGGGTAGGTGAAAAACTTCCCGAGATCGAGGCGTTTCATCCCAAGCGTATGGCGGAACGCATACTGGGAATGGGAGACATGCTTTCTCTTATTGAACAGGCTGAGGGCGCGATTGATCAGAAGAAGGCAGAGGAGATCGCGAGCCGGATTGGAAAGGATCGCTTCACCCTACAGGATTTTCATGATCAGCTTCAAGAGATGCGTAAGATGGGGCCTATTTCACAGATTCTGGAGAAGCTTCCTGGAGGGAGGAGACTTAAGGAGAGCGCTAATGTTGATGAACAAGAACTGGACCGTGCTTTAGCGATACTGCGATCCATGACCTTGGAAGAAAGGCTTAATCCATCTATAATTGGCGGTAGTCGCAAGAAAAGGATTGCCCGTGGGAGTGGAGCTAGAGTGCGTGATGTCAATTCGATTTTGTCCCGATTCAAAGAGGCCAAGCGGGCGATCAAGTTTATGGGAACTGGGCGAGGGAAGAGTAGGTTTCCACCAGAGTTTTTGCAGCCGCGGTGAAAGTAGATGGCAGGAATTAGGGACCAGGTACCAGGAACTAGGTACTAGGTACTAGGTACCAGGTACCAGGTACCAGGTACCAGGAAAGGCCATCTACGTAGAACAATAGACAGGCATTCTGGCAATACTTAATGAAGTTAGTGGCTATTTAGTCTAGTATCTATGAATAAAATGAGGTGAGACTATGGCAGCAAAGATTAGACTGAAGAGGGTCGGCAGAAAAGGACAACCATCCTATCGGATAGTTGTGCTTGATGGGCGCAAAGCACGCGATGCCAAGGTAATTGCCGATTTGGGGCACTACGATCCCAAGACGAATCCGGCAAATGTTGAGATTGATTCGGAGGCTTCCCTAAAATGGCTTCTTGAAGGAGCCAAACCAACAAAGATTGTACGCGATATATTCTCTAGGGCTGGCGTCATGACTGCCTGGAATGAGGCACGCCATGGCAAGAGCTAGCGGGAGAACCTGTGCTGTATCGTCTGTGTCTGTTTCTTGTTCGTTCTTTGACTAGCGACCCCGATGCTGTCCTGATTGATCATATCGAGACCGAGAAAGTGGACATCTTTTTCCTTCGCGTAGGCGGAAATGATCGCAGAAGGCTGCTCGGAAAGAGAGGAAGTACAATTAGCGCGCTACGGACTTTCTTAGCGGGGGTGAGCGCTCGTTTGGGACGGGAGGTTGTAATCGAGCTTGTCGATTGATCGCAATGAGGTTTGACATCCTGACAATCTTTTCGGAGATTCTTTCCGGGTTTTTTTCCGCGGGGATCCTTGCGCAGGCTCAGGCAAAAGGACTAATTGATGTGCGGCTTCATGACTTGCGTGAGTTCTCTTGTGACCCTCATCGAATGGTAGACGATCGTCCCTACGGGGGCGGGCCAGGAATGGTGATGCAGGCGGAGCCATTCATAAGAGGGATCGAGACAATAACGCGGGAAGTAAACGGACACACGCACGTGATCCTTCTCTCTTCACAGGGGCGTCTATTCCGCCAGGCGGATGCGGTACGTTGGGCGGGGGTTGATGGATTGCTGTTGTTGTGCGGTCGGTACGAGGGAGTAGATGAGCGAGTTACTTCGTTTGTTGACGAGGAGATTTCGATCGGCAACTACGTCTTAACAGGAGGGGAAACCGCGGCAGCAGTTATTATTGAAGCGGTGGCGCGAATGATTCCCGGGGTTGTCGGAAAGTTGGCATCGGTGGAGAAGGATTCCTTCTTCAATAAGGATCACCTCGGGCCTCCGCAGTATACGCGTCCGCCTGTCATTCGCGGGCTCTCGGTTCCCGAGGTTCTCCTTTCTGGCGATCATGCTAAGATCAAGGCATTTCGCAGCAGGAAGGCTTGGGAGAAGACAGCGCGCAATCGGCCGGATCTTCTAGGCCTGGATATTGACAGAGGGAATAGCAGTGGGTAATCTGTATATCGGTCTTTTGCACTTTCCGATGCGCGATCGTCGCGGAGACATTGTGGCTACCGCGACGACCTCGATGGATGTGCACGATATTGCTCGTACAGCACGGACATACGGAGTTGTGCGCTATTTTGTAATCACGCCGCTTCCTTCGCAACGAGAGATAGCATGGCGAATTCGTGGTTTCTGGAGTGAAGGAGAACAGGCGGTGGAGAAAAGCCGCCGCGGTGAGGCGATAGAGATTGTCGACGTTCTCCCGGATATAGAGGGGTCGATCGATTGGATTAGCGCAACGGAGGGAACGGCGCCCCTCCTTGTTGCTACATCGGCACAGGCTCATGTAGGCCAGGCAATCTCGTATGATGAGCTGAGAAGAGCTTTGCGCAAGGAGAGAAGACCGATCTACATTTTATTTGGAACGGGCTGGGGCATGGCTGATGAACTGATTGAAACTTGTGATCTTGTTCTGCCGCCGATTATGAGAGAAAGCGGATTTAATCACCTATCCGTACGTGCGGCAGTGGCGATCACCCTTGATCGTGTGGCGGGAGACAACACTTAGGAGGAGATAATGGATGATATTCTGCGGATAGTGGGGAAACAGCAAACAAAGCAACAGATCGAACAGTTTTCTACTGGAGACATTGTCCGAGTGCACGAACGAGTTGCTGAGGGAACAAAAGAGAGAATCCAGGTATTTGAAGGGATCGTACTCAAACGTAGCGGTGGCGGCACATGTGAGATGATAACTGTGCGTAAGATCTCTTCGGGAATTGGAGTAGAAAAGATCTATCCGCTGCATTCCCCCAAGGTAGAGAAGATTGAGCTGGTGAAGTCAAATCACATACGTCAGGCAAGGCCATATTTTCTCCGGCGCTTGCGGCGCATTCGTTAGATGAGGAAGAAAGCAAAGAGAAAAAAGAAACAGAAGAAACCAGTCCCAATACTGCGGATAGTACGGCATTTTGGCTGGCACCCAGGGCGAGTGGTAAGCGAGATCTTGGAATGGATAGAAATTTTCGCCATTGCTGGACTGCTTGCTTTGTTGGTGATCGTTTTCATCACTGTGCGCATGAGTGTGCCGACCGGGTCGATGATCCCCACGATCGACCCTAAGGATTCGTTCTATGTCGACAGGGTTAGTTATTACTTTCGAGCGCCTAAGCCTGGAGATGTGGTTGTCTTTTGGCACACCGAAGAAGTATTGGTAAACAAGGTAGTAGATGGATCTCCTGCTCAGCGTGCTGCGGTTGAAGTGGGAGGAAGAATAATTTCGATCAATCGAGAGCCGGTCTTCTCCACTGCCGGAGGCGACGAAATAGTTGGTTCTCTTGCGCCCGGGCAACAGATCCTCCTTGGGATCAGCGGAACAGCTCAACTCGATTTGGGCCCCAAGGAATTGGGTGTCGATTCCCTTGCCGCGCTTGGGGTTGTCACTCGCGAGCGGCGCCTACGCTACGTAAAGCGTCTGATCGCCGTTGGCGGACAGACCGTAAAGATTAGCGGGGGTGACGTGAGCATTGATGGGGAGAAATTGGTTGGCGAGCGATTTGACCGCTACTACTACTCGAACGACCCACGCATGCGTTATGGGGTAAATGAAACACTTGTTCCAGAGGGCAAGTTGTTCGTTTTGGGGGATAATTCCTCGAATTCTTGGGACTCACGTTATTGGGGTTTTGTCGATGAAGATGCATTTATTGGCGAGCCCTACTTTCGCGTTTGGCCATTGTCTCGTTTT
The DNA here is from genome assembly GCA_030603215.1 of Candidatus Bipolaricaulota bacterium. GTDB lineage: Bacteria > Bipolaricaulota > Bipolaricaulia > UBA7950 > UBA9294 > JAUVYF01. The sequence goes on along the minus strand of JAUVYF010000088.1, from coordinate 1,157 downwards.
GGCCCAATGAACGGTTATTTTCATTTCTAAGGATTATGCAGCGTGGCTGTACGAAGTTGCCGTGACTTAGCCACTCGCGTAGCTGAGCTGTGCGCGTTCGACAACCGAATCATCTTATCTGTTGTTCCCTCAGGTATAGCAACCAGTAACGCAACTAGTGGATCCCCTTCAGGTCGTGCACTAAGTAACAAGGCGGCTAGTGGATCCCCGAAGCCCTTGACAGTTGCTGGCTTTGATGAAGCCGGTCGTGGAGCTCTTGCCGGCCCAGTGGTCGTTGGGTGTGTTGGGAGCGTTAAGTCAAACCCCAGTGGCCTTTCCATCACCGACTATCTTTCCGGCCTGGACGATTCCAAGCGGGTTTCCCCCAAGAAGCGCGAGAAGCTGTTTGGGAGAATTCTCTTGGCATTCTGTTGTGGAGTGGGAGCCGCCAGTTCAGAGGAGATCGATCGGATGGGAATCGTAGCCGCTAGTTCGCTCGCTGCCTCGCGTGCGTACCTGTCCATGGGGAATTCAGTTGACCTTTTGTTGTTGGACCGCGGCCTTTCCCTCAACAAGCCTTCCATAGCGCAACTCTCTCCTACTATACCCCCTGAGCTCTCTTTCACGTGTGGTGATTCAAAGTCTTTGCGTATCGCGGCCGCTTCGATTCTGGCCAAGGTAACCCGCGATCGGATGATGACCCGATCCGCTGCTTGCTTCCCGCGCTACGAGTTTGCCAAGAACAAGGGCTACGGAACGCCTGTCCACCTTGCGGCGCTTCGTGAGATTGGTCCTTCGCCGATTCATCGAATGACCTTCAAAACGGTACCTCTAGCTTAAGACACTACCTAGCCGCAGAGATCGCAGAGATCGCAGAGGAAACAAGAAGATGGGTTTAAGAACACAGACATCTTACCCCCACCATAGACAAAGACATTTAGCCGCAGAGGGCGCAGAGATAGTGATACAGTCCAACGTCCAACGTCCAACGTCTGAAAGTCGATGAAGACAGGAGAGATTATGGCAATTAAGCGGTTTGAAGATATTGACGTATGGAAAGGCGCTCGAACAAGCAGTTAACCGCGGAGGAAGGCAGAGAAGACCATGGTCCAACGTCCAATGTCCAACGTCCAAAGTCTAAGGCCGATAGTCCAAGCAAAGTCATTTTACCGCAGAGG
>JAUVYF010000109.1 GCA_030603215.1 Candidatus Bipolaricaulota bacterium | reverse complement strand
ATCTCACCCTCACCCAGCCTCTCCCTTCATCGAGGGAGAGGGATTGAAAGCCAACAGCTGCTTTTACTGAGAACTGAGAACTGAGAACTGACAACTTTCTTTCCGGTCTCCTCTGCGTTCTCTGCGTCCTCCGCGGTTGGGCAGTCTCTCTTATCCTTAGGAATCTGGGAAGGGTTTAGCTTCATACCTCTTTCCGGTCTCCTCTGCGTTCTCTGCGGCTTTGCGAGAGACTCATCTTGTGAGTCTTTCTTTGGGTATCTTGCGTTAACGGCGAGGAACCTGAAATAGAACGGGAAACGTTTTCCTACAATGCCACCTTCTCAGCGATCGCCTCGCGCAGTTGCTTGGTCAACAAGTCCAGATTCCCCGAAAGTATCTCTTCCAGCCGATAGATGGTGAGGTTAATCCGGTGATCGGTGACTCGATTTTGCGGAAAGTTATACGTACGGATCTTCTCGCTGCGCTCACCAGAGCCAATCTGTTTGCGACGTGTGGCGCTTAGCTCTTGCTCTTGTTGTTGTTCATAGAGGCTTCTTAATCTGGCCCGCAACACACGCATAGCCTGTGCTTTGTTCTTGTGCTGCGATTTCTCATCCTGGCAACTCACTATCAGCCCGGTAGGAATATGGGTGATTCGCACCGCGGAATCTGTTGTGTTAACGCTTTGTCCGCCCGGCCCAGTAGCGTGAAATGTATCAATCCTTAAGTCTTTAGGATTAATATCTACCTCTACTTCCTCCGCTTCAGGGAAAACAGCAACTGTTGCCGTTGAAGTGTGAATCCTTCCCGAAGATTCGGTCTCCGGAACGCGTTGTACTCGATGTACTCCGGACTCGTAGCGAAAACACCCATATGCCCCTTTTCCCTCAACAACAAAGATAACCTGCTTGAATCCACCAAGTGAAGTGGGGTGAGTATCTAGCAAAGAAAGCTTGAATCCCTTTTGCTCAGCATAGCGAGTATGCATCCTGAACAGGTCGGCAGCGAATAGACTGGATTCATCTCCGCCTGTTCCAGCCCGAACTTCTACAATAGCGCTCTTTTCATCGTTGGGATCAGGCGGCAGTAATAACTTCTTGATCTCGTGTTCAAGCTTGCTCAGCCGAGCGCGATCTTCGGTCAGAGCGTTTTCAATTTCATCGCGCAGATCCTCTTCGCTCTCCCACAATTCCTCTTGTTCGGCAATTGAAGAACCCACGCGGCCCCACTCTTCTCCGAGATTGCTGACCTTTCGCAAAAGAGCATAGCGTCGCGCAAGTTCAGGATAACCAGGGGTAGAGGTCACGTTGGGGACGGCGAACTGCTGCTCTAGGCCTGCAAGTTCTTCCTTAGTCGATACAAGTAACGTAGCGATATGAGTCATTTTGCCTCTTTTATGGACTAGAAACTACAGGATGGGAACGGAAACTTCAACTCGCGAACGAGGATAAAGATTTCCTAAGGAACTGATTTTCTTCAGTTAGATGGGTAATTTGCGCGTCCTTATCACTAAGTCGGGCATGCAGCTCACGAATAACGGCGCCTTTCTCGAGCTTGGTCTGTTCAAGGTTTCTATCCACTAAATGTCGCAGATATTTGACCTCTCCTGCAAGCACCTTTTCAAGATCACACGCAAAGTCAATCTCTTCCAAGGAAGCCTGAGGAAAGAGCTTGTCCGCAAATTCGTGAGCATCCATACAGCTATTGTTACCAGAATAACGGGCTAAGAAGCAGACAAACGACCTCCTGTAAAGTGAGATTTCCTCCTTTGAGAGGCCACCGGGGCAAGGTTTTCCTTGCCCCGCAAGGCTGCAATAGATTCTACTTTCGCTCTCCTAATGGAATGATCACTCGCCCGTGTACGGTATTGATCAGTATCCCTGCCGATGTATACCAGGCGATCAACGCGCACAGCATGCCTTCGTAACCAGCAATCTTGTGTACAATTGGACTAAACTGACCAATCGCTAGCAGAAAGAACAAGATCGTTAGGCTGACAAACACCCATGTGACTGCCTTGGCAAGCTTGAGCGAGGCAATGGTCGCATATCCAGTAAACACTCCCCACGCGATAAGAACAACCGCGATGCCACCAGCAGGCACATTGACAAACTCCCCCACACCAGCAAGCTTTAAGAAAAAGAATAGAGCAAGCCCCATCCAAAACGCGCCAAAAGACGAGAAACAAGTAGCGCCAAAAGTGTCCCCTCGCCGCACATCCCACATTCCAGCAGCAAATTGTGCCAGTCCTCCATAAAGCATGGCAATCGGCATCACAATCCCTAGTGCCGCCGCGTCAACTAATCCAGCATTGACAACATTCAGGATAAATGTAGACAGGGCAAATCCGCCCAAGCCCAACGCGCCAACATTGGCAAGACCAGGTTTGTTTGTTTCGCTCAACAGCAGCCTCCTTGTTCCTTGTGTCCAACTTTCTCTTTCAGCTGATCGACGCATTCCGGGTTGCGTAGAGTTGTTAGGTTTCCCACCGGCTCGTCGCGCACAAGCGCTTTCAATACACGGCGCATGATCTTCCCTGAACGAGTTTTTGGGACATCGTCAACAAAGATAATCTCGTCGGGCCGAGCAGTGGGTCCAATGATTGAATCAACCGTCTTGATCAACCCCTTCTTCATCTCTTCAGAGTGTTCGATTCCTGGCTTCAATAACACGAACGCGATGGGAACCTCTCCCTTCAGGTCATGTGGACGAGACACTACCGCGGCCTCGGTGACATTCTCATTTTGCCCCAGGGCACTTTCTACCTCGGCCGTCGCAAGGCGATGGCCGGCAACGTTCATCACATCGTCCACACGTCCGGTAATACGTATGTTCCCCTGCGCATCCCTGCGCGCGCCATCACTGGTAAAGTAGCGCTCTGAGCCATATTCTGTATAGTACTGTGCCTTAAAGCGCTCCATATCCCCATAGATTCCTCGTGTCAAAGCTGGTGGAAAAGGACTGGAGATCGCTAGATATCCTCCTTCGCCAGCTGGGACCGGTGACCCGCCAGTGTCCAGAATATCCGCAATAATGCCAGGAAACGCGCGTCCGGCAATCGTTGGAACAAATGGACCGATCCCAGGAAGATTATTCACCATGTTAGCTCCGGTCTCGGTCTGCCACCAAGTGTCAATAATCGGGCAGCAACCGCCACCGATCTTATCGAAATACCACATCCACGCGTCGACATTGATCGGCTCACCAACCGTTCCCAGAAGGCGCAGCGAAGAGAGATCATATTTCTCCGGCCATTCGCTTCCCCACTTGAGGAACATACGAATTGCCGTTGGAGCGGTGTACAACTGCGTGATCTTGTGTTTTTCAATGATTGCCCACATACGACCATAATCGGGCGCGTCTGGCGAACCCTCATATATCACAGTTGTTACTCCATTCATCAATGGCGCATAGTTAATATAGGTGTGACCAGTAATCCAGCCAACATCCGCAGTGCACCAATAGATATCGCCCTGATGCAAGTCAAAGTTCCACTTCGCTGTCAGGTAGGATTGAACCGCGTAACCACCAGTCGTATGCATGATCCCCTTAGGCTGTCCCGTTGTTCCCGAGGTATAAAGGAGGAACGCGAGGTCTTCGGAGTCCATTTCCTCAGCCGGACAGTCATTGGAGGCATTCTCCATTAGCTCGTGGTACCACAGGTCGCGACCTTGGTTCATGGGAGCATCCCCGCCAAGCCGCCTTACCACAACTACTTTTTCCACCGGTGTTCCCACAACTCCAGCATCGGCATTCTTCTTCAAGTTGATCGGCTTACCGCGGCGGTAGTATCCATCGGCAGTAATCAACACCTTGGCCCGCGCGTCAGTCATGCGGTCACGCAAGGAATCCGAACTGAACGCAGAGAAGATAACGCTATGAGGAGCGCCAATACGAGCACATGCTTGCATCGCAATAATCGCCTCTGGAATCATGGGAAGGTAAATTCCAACGCGGTCGCCCTTCTTTACTCCAAGTCCCTTGAGAACATTGGCAAATCTAGAGACAAGATCGTGAAGCTGCTTATAGGTTAGCTTTACAGACTCTTCCTCTACCGGCTCGGGCTCCCAAATGACAGCAATTCGATCTCCACACCCAGCTTCAATATGACGATCAAGGGAATTATGAGAGATATTGAGCTTGCCGCCCACAAACCACTTATAGTTTTCCGGGGTAAACTCATACACCTTGTCCCAATGCTTGAACCAGTGAAGTTCTTCGGCTTGTTTTGCCCAAAACCTCTCAGGATCGGACTTTGCCTCCGCATAGATCGAGTCATCTGCTATCCAGGCTCGTTTCTTCAGAGCCTCGGTTGGCCAAAAACAATTCTTCCTGGTCGGATCTTCCTTCACCCACTTAATCCGTTCCGACACGATTAACCTCCTGAAGTTGCTAAATTTGCCTAATTCTAGCCAATGACACGCCCGATCACAACACCACAAAAGCCCACGAATCCTGGCTCATCACTCATTACAGCGGTCAGGAGGAAAGGCAGTTGTCAGGAAAGGAAGCTATCAGCGGTCAGCGGTCAGCTCACCCAATCTTCCCATTCAACCATTTAACTGCTTCTTTGTCTCTTACTGTTTTTCGACTCCCCACTCCCGACTGTCTGTTCATTCATCACCCATCACCAATTGCCGATTACTGTCTTTCTTCTTCTCCCCCTCCCTTTAATTCCCTCCTTTACCCCATGTAGTAACTCCAATCCTACTACTACACGGGGCGAGGTCGGGGAGGGAAGATCAT
>JAUVYF010000045.1 GCA_030603215.1 Candidatus Bipolaricaulota bacterium | reverse complement strand
GCCGCTCCCTTACGGGTAGCCGACGCATAACTCGGGGCCGTAGTGGCTTGCTATGCCTTACTACGTAGTGGACTTTCACCACCACCTCCATGCCAGTTTTCACCGGCGCTTTCACTCATCACCCATTACTGGTTACTGTCTTTCGACCTTGGACGTTGGACGTTGGACTTTGGACCACGGTCTTCTCTGTCTTTCTCTGGGTTACCTTAACTTGGCCGCAGGGAACCAACAATGTTAAGAACAACTAAACCAAGAACGAAGATTAGCCAGAAGCTCGTCTTGAGTTCTTACTCTTTTTCCCGAAATCGGAAGGCAAGCGGCAAAAAACTGGCCGTATCGCTTTCGAAAAACACGGCTATCAGTAATAATAACACTCCCTCGATCAGTCCTCTTGCGAATCAGCCTCCCTGTTCCTTGCCGCAGCTTAAGCAGCGCTTGCGGAATCGCAAGGTTAATAAATGGATCCTCTCCTCTTTCTCTTAATCTCTCTGTCATGGCCAAGAAAACGGGATCCGTAGGAACAGGAAACGGGAGTCGGGTTATGACCAAGATCTCTAGTTCTTCCCCTGGCAGGTCCACCCCTTCCCAAAAACTGTCCGTTCCGAGAAGGACTGCGCCGCCCTTAATCCCTCTAAATTGCTCAAGCAACTTGCTGCGCGGAGCATCGGGCTCTTGGGAAAATACCACAACCGCTTCCGCAATCCGTTGCTCGACAGCGCGCAGTAGGCGATAAGACGTGAATAGCACAAGGACTTTCCGCTTCATTGCAGCGACGATTGTGCTTACCAAGGAAGAAATTGCGTCGGCGTAATTCTCGATTAGTCCGTCAACAGGGGGAAGAAACTCGGGGAAGTAGATGCTCATCCGCCCATTATCTGAACAAGGGCTTTCTAGCAATGCGTAATTCACATCCTTCGGAGCAGCATCGAGGCCTAATGTCTTACCCAAATAGGAGAATCTGCCCTCCAGAGACAGAGTTGCTGAAGTGAGAATCAATCCGGCAAGTCTTGGATAAAGAGGCTCCTGCAAAAAGCCCGCTATCTCAAGTGGTGAATCACGAAGAGCAATTCCTCGCTCTCTCCGTTCGTGCCAATGAACATGATTCTCTTTCGGAGGACCAAACAGAGTTTGGAACAAGGACGAATCTGCCTCTGCCTCCAGAGCCAATCCTTCTGCCTCATGTTTCTTCTCAGGATCAGCAAGAGCTTCACCAATCTGCTCAAGAACTTCCTTCAGCCGATCGATCGTACTGACAACCTGCTTGACCAATGGACGAAATTCATCCATTCCAGGTAATCGGCCACGCCCCTCATCGGCAAAATGGGTGTCAAGCGAGGAAAAAAGATGGGTATTTGCAGCACGCAATGTTGAAACAAACTCGCGCAACCTGACAACTCGTTTGTCACCCTTGGAAAGGGAAAGGTTATGAATAAAGCTAGCGCTTCCCCTACCCTTGACTCGTTCGATCCGCGCCGTTAAGTCATCCAGCGTATACCATGTAAGCGTAGTAGTGAACGCCTGTCGCACAGCTCTTTCCAGCGCATGTGCCTCATCGACAACCAAGTACTGATACCCTCCCAGTATTCCTCCGCCTGCCTGTAGATCAGCAAGCAGGAGAGAGTGGTTGACAACGACAAGATCTGCTTCTCTCGCGCGCCGTCGAGCAGCAAACGAGAAACAATCACCAAAAAACGGGCAATCAGGCCCAGGGCAGCGTCGAGGATCGTCATGCAATCTAGCCCAAAGAGCACGCCATCCCGAATCACACAGAAAGGCGCCGTTTTCCTCTATATCTCCTGTTCTTGTTTGGAAACGCCAATTGACTAGTAAGGCAAACAAGGGGCCCACATGCTGTTCGAGCCCTTCAGTTACCTCTGCCAACATGGTCTCAAAGCGGCGCAGACACAAGTAGTTCTCCCGCCCTTTTAGCAAAGCAACCTTGAGTTGGGGATTTAGCTGAGAGATGAGAAATGGAAGATCTTTGAAAAAGAGCTGTTCTTGTAGCTGTTTGGTGCGAGTAGAAATCACGAGCCGTTCCTCGCTGTCGACCCGCAGGTGTAGCAGAGCTGGAACGAGGTAAGCAAATGTTTTACCTGTTCCCGCTCCGGCTTCAGCAGCCAAAGTTCCTCCCTGCTCAAAGATCTGAGCCACTAGGCTCGCCATCTTCTGCTGCGAGGGACGAATCTCAAATCCAGGCAATTGTTGCGCGATTACCCCATTAGTTGACAATGCCTCTCTTGTTGAGATTGTAGGCGCTTGAGTTGGCCGTAGAGGTTCTTCTTCTGTCTTGGTTTCCACCGCTTCAGCCAGCGGCAAGAGATGTCGAACAAGTTCACCAGTGGAAGGCGGCAGAAGGTGGCCTAGCAAGGAGATAACTTGAGGGTTCAATCTCAATCCTTCTTCTATTAGAAAAGCGAACAGGGTGCCAATAGCTTCCTTTCTGTGAAGCTGTTCTAGCGGAATATGGTAATACGCGCATAGACTTGAGAGACTGTGATCTGGCAGAGTGGGCAGAAATACTTTGGCCAGAAGTCGCAAATTAATTGCCCGAGGTGTTTCTCCCTCGTTATAGACAATTGAAACAAGTCCCCTGGCGGCGTCAAGTTCTTTTCCTGGCTGAGTTTTCCCGCCCACGAACAGAAGCTTCCCACTACTATCCTGCACAACAAAACGGGATAGACCTAGCTCTTTCCAAGGAAGGTGCATTTGTTTGCTCCCTATCGTTCCAGTCGCGCAACTACAAGCTAAGTGTCTTCGATCTCACATAGTATTGGCATCATACAAGGAATCCACGAAGGGAGAGGCTAGAGCCTGCCCTGTGAAATCTTGTCCTGCTTTGTATTTAACAGGGCCTGCCCTGTGAAATCTTGTTCTGCTTTGTATTTAACAGGGCCTGCCCCTGACTTAATTGGGGGTGAGGTGAAGGTAGTCTACAGTGGTCAGTCATCAGCAAACAGCTATCAGCAGCCAGCTTTCAGCTCGCTCGATCCTCTCACTCAAGCATTGAACCATTTAAACTGCTCCACCGCTCCTCTGTCTTTCACAGTTTTCTGACTCCCGATTGCCGACTCTTGACTCCCGATTGGTTCTTGTCACTCCTTACTGTTTTTCGACGTTGGGCGTTGGACGTTGGACGTTGGACTTTGGACTCCTTCTATCTTACTCATCACTCATCACTGTTTTTTGGCTCACAGAAGGTGATGAAGCAAATCGATTCTTCTAACCACCCCAACTAGTCGCCGTTCTACGTCAACCACCGGAAGGCTTTTTAGGTTCTTACGAATAATTAGATCGGCAGCTTGAAGGTCATCATCATCAACTTCTACACAAATGACGTCAGAATGCATATGTTTTTCAACTGGCTCATCCGCTATCTGACCAAGCTTGTTGGCAAACTGGTTCATGTCAGGGATAAATGAGGCACTATGAAGCATCTCGAAGTACCCTGGAAGAGCGGCTTTTATGACATCCTTCGTGGAGATGAACGCGATAAGTTTCCCCTCCTCATCAACAATTGGCATATCGGACATTTTTGCGCTGTCAAGAATGAAGATCAATTCCTTGACTGGAATATCCTTCTCTACCGATGTCAGATCTCTTGTCATGATCTCGCTGACCTTCACATTTCCTCCTTATATCCGCGTAAGGGAAACGTTTGCCATCTCATGCTCGATTTGCCCCATATCCCCGCAAACCTTTTCGCGACTCTCTGCGCTTAGTATTCCCGCGGCAAGTCCGAAACGAAGCGCTTGCTCGATTCCCGCACCATTGTAAATCTGGTAGATGACCCCTCCAAGCAGAGCATCATCCGCGCCAACTAGATTCCTAAACTGCGTTGTTTGCACTCGCGCGCTGATCTCCCAGATGCTATCTGGGGTTATAACGATATCACCGATTACGTCATGCGAGACGATCATCATCTCGACACCGCCCCGCACTATCCGTTTGCCAGCACTGATAATCTCTTCCCTTGTTCTCAGTTTCATCCACTCAAAAGACAGATGCTCGCGTACATCCGGTTTAACGATGTTGGGCGCGGCAGGCAGGCAGCGTGTAAGGCAACTTGCTCCAGCGCTAATCGCTACTTTGGCGCCCGCCTGCTTAGCCAGTTCAGCCAACTCATAGTAAAAGGCTAGATTGACCTGAGGCGGAAGACTTCCCGCAAGAACAACCCAATCAGCAACTTTGAGCATTCGTCGGTAGCGACGCATAAAGCGGTTCATTTCACTCTCGGCTACAGCAACACCCGGTCCATCTATCAGAATGGGAACATGTTCGTGTCCATGCTCCAAGACCGTCAGATTGGTTCGCGTTTCCCCGCTTCCTGTCCAGACAAAGTTGGTTGTAATGCCCTCATCGCGTAGAGCGCGCACGACTACATGCCCGGTGTATCCTCCAACAAATCCCATGGCAATATTTTCTAACCCCATACGCGCTAGGAAGATAGAAATATTGATTCCCTTACCTCCTGCTGAGATGTCGCCATCAGTAGCACGGGTAAGATACTCCTCTTGAGTTTCCTTCCCGATTTTCAAGCGATCCACCCAGTAAGTCACATCAACTGATGGGTTCGGCGTAACTGTAACAATCATCAGGCTCCTCTTGTCACGACAGACACAAGCACTCTGCCAGTTAGTGAAGCGGCGGAAGCTGCTTCAATGTGCGCAAGGACAAATGTTCCCGCGCCAACTTCTCTGTCCAGGATCACCATGCGATGATCATCGCTCCTCCCGTAAGACATGCCCTTCCGGTTTCTTCCATCCACAAGTACCTCTATTTTATCACCAATTCGCTTATGATTCTCCTCAAGGGCAATTTCCCTCTGGCGAATGAGAATCTCCTGCAATCGCTCTTTTTTTGCCTCAATTGGCACATCGTCAGCAAGCCTGGCGCTTCGCGTTCCTGGCCGAGGCGAATACTCAGCCACAAAGACTGTCCCAAAGCGGCCTTCGTCCAGCAGTTCGAGTGTGGCGCGGAAGTCCCCCTCTGTCTCCCCTGGATGACCGACAATCAGATCGGTGGTGATATTTATGCCCCTCACAAGTCTTCGTGCCTTGTTCACAATCGACAGGAAATCACTGCGCGTGTAGCCACGATTCATCAAGGAGAGAACGCGATCGCTCCCTGATTGGCAGGCAAGATGAATGTGATTACAGATACTCTCGTGCTCCGCGATCGTCTGAATTACCCTTTCGGTCATGTCTCGCGGATGAGAAGTAGTAAAGCGAACACGCGGAATTCCAACAGCTGCCACTTGGGCAAGTAGCTCGGCAAATCCTCCGTACTCGGTCCGGTCTCTGCCGTAAGAATCGACATTCTGTCCCAGGAGAAGAACCTCCTTATAACCACTATCGGCCAGAGCCCTTACCTCGGCAAGAATTTTCTCTGGTTCCCGGCTATGTAGAGGGCCACGGCTGTAGGGAACGATACAATAGGAACAAGAATTCGAGCACCCTTTAGTAATATTGACCATGGCTTTAATCGAGCCTTCACGTCTAAAAGGAATCTCATCGATAGTATACGGAGAGGGAAGATGGGCAATGCGTTTTCCCTTTTCCTCGACTTCCAGCAACAGCTGAGGAAGGTTGTCCAGCCCGGCAACTCCAAATAGGAAGTCAACCACGGGGAAACGCCTTAACAAGGATTCACCACGCACTTGCGCTATACACCCTCCTATGCCAAACAGAACTCGCTTCTGAGATTTAAGTTGTTCAACATTACCCAGCTGTCCGAATACCTTCTCTTCGGCTTTCTGCCTGACCATACAAGTGTTAAACAGAATCACATCAGCATCCGTAAGCGAATTAGTAATTCTAAATCCTGCCCGTTCAAGGACACCGGCAATCCCCTCTGATTGATGGAAGTTCATCTGGCAACCCCAGGTTTTAATATACACACTCTTATTCATATCGATGCTAACAAATATAGCGAAAAACGAAACGTCGATCAAACCTGAATAAAGGGCATTGCCCATAACCAATTCACCGCCCCAAGGCTAATCCGGTATCATCTCTAGAATTTGGCCGGGAGCTGTTTTTTTCACGAAAAGATCGAACATTATTGTAGCACGGTCAACAGCATTGATCCTGAAGTTGAAAGCGGTATAATGGCCAGTTTGAGAGGTGATAACTGTGCCCAAAACAATAACAGAGAAGATTCTTTCGCGGCACGTACAGGAAGGAACTTTGTGTAAGGGAACAGAAGTCGGAATACGGATCGACCATTGTCTGACACAGGATTCTACGGGGACAATGGCATGGCTCGAGTTTGAGTCACTTGGCTTAGAACGCGTTAAGGCAGAGCTTGTTGCCTCCTATTCAGATCATACCTCACTCGGATTCAAAGGCGAATCAACTGATGACCACGCCTTTCTTAAGGCCATAGCGTCGCGCTACGGAGCCAAGTTCTCCAAGAACGGGAATGGCGTATGTCATCAACTTCACTATGAACGCTTCGGCGCGCCAGGCAAGACATTGCTTGGCTCCGACTCTCACACACCAACGGCTGGCGGACTGGGGATGCTTGGGATTGGCGCTGGTGGAATGGATGTAGCCGTAGCAGCAGGAGGAGGGCTTTTTCATCTCGTTGTCCCCAAGGTGATGCAAATTGTCCTCAAGGGCAAGCTTTCATGGGGAGTGGCGGCAAAAGACATTGCGTTAGAGATTCTACGGCGGATCTCGGTAAAGGGAGGAGTGGGCTACTTTCTCGAGTTTGCTGGCCCCAGCGTAAAGAACCTTTCAGTACCACAACGAGCAACAATAACTAATATGTGCACGGAAACCGGGGCAACTTCTTCAATCTTCCCTTCAGATAAGGTAACACAGAAATTCTTACGCATGCAGGGTCGCGAGGAAGACTGGGCCAAGCTTGTTCCAGACCCTGATGCCAAATACGACAAGAGCCTGGAGATCGATCTTTCTTCATTGAAACCGCTTGTCGCAATGCCGGGAATGCCAGACAATATCTATGATATTGACGAGGTTCTAGGAACAAAGATCGATCAAGTCTTCATAGGTTCTTGCACCAATGGAAGTTATCACGACATCAAGATTGTCGCAAAGATGCTCAAGGACAAGCATGTCTCTACAGACTTCGATGTGATTGTCTCTCCCGCGTCCAGGCAGGTATGGGAAATGCTGATAGAGGATGGAAGTTTCTTCGATCTTACCAAAGCCGGAGTTCGCATGATCGAACCTGGCTGTAATGCATGCATCGGAATTGGCTTTGTCCCGGGATATGAGCATTTATCCCTGCGTACGGTAAATCGGAACTGGAAGGGGCGTGGGGGAAGCAAGTTTGGGAAGATTGCGCTCTGTAGCCCTGAGGTAGCGGCTGCATCGGCGCTTGCCGGACGAATAGCTGATCCACGCGAGTTTCCGCCGGTGACAGTCAAGACCAATCGCCTCATCATAGATGATTACCTCATCATAAAACCATCTGGAGGGGGGAGTCCAGTCGAACGCGCGCCGAACATCGTTCAATTGGAGTCACAAGAGCCTCTTACTTCGATCCTTGAAGGAGAAGTACTGCTCAAGCTAGGTGACGGTATCTCAACTGATGCCATCCTTCCAGCGGGACCGCTCACACAGCACCTACGCAGCAACCTTCCCGAGATAGCTAAGTTCACCTTCTACTATGAGGACAAGAACTTCGCGGAGCGCGCCCTGGAAAAGAGTGGTGGATTCATCGTTGGAGGCGACAACTACGGGCAGGGTTCATCGCGCGAGCACGCAGCCCTCGCTCCATGGCAGCTAGGAATCAAGGCGGTTTTCGCTAAGAGCTATGCTCGTATCCACCGCGCCAACCTGATCAACGTAGGGATCATCCCATTTATTTGCGATACAAGTGCTCTGGATAAAGGAGATCGACTGGAGGTAGACGTATCTGACCTCGGCCGGGAATTGAGCGCTGAGAACAAGACGAAGGGAAGCGCCATCAAGATACATCACGACCTTTCTCCACGCGAAATCGAGATGATAAAAACCGGTGGGCTACTCGCCTATACTGCACAGAAAGGCGCTGGTCAATAGAAGGCTTGCGATCTCTTGCCATGAATGGCGATGAGTGATGGGTGATGAGTAACGGGGAAAGACCAGGAAGAGAAAAAGCAGTTGAATGGTTGAGTGGTAACAAGGGATTTGTATGTGCCGATCACATGACCCAATGTAGGGGCAACCCTTGTGGTTGCCCTTGTATTGACCGGTACGACATCGTGGTCCGACGTCCCCACAATCGATCCATCATCGGACAACACGACATCATGGGCAGGCACAAGACCTGCCCCTACGACGTTATTATCGTGGATGATCATGGCATCGTTGCTCATCAGGGACTGGCTGGTTTTTAACGAACCCAAGACAAAAAACTGCCTGTCCCTGTTTTCCGACGCTACAGACGGTCTTACAACTGATAACTTTCTTTCCTGATAGCTTCCCTTACTGATAACCAGCTTCATCTCACCCTCACCCAGCCTCTCCCTTCATCGAGGGAGAGGGATTTCTTACCATCTTCCCTCCCCGATCGAGGGAGGGACTTAAAGGGAGGGGGAGGGCTTTGTTTGTGTAGTGGCGCACCTCATGTCCGACGTTGCAGACGGACTACGCGTTCTTGCCTTTAACGTCCGACACCCCAGTGCAATAGAATTGCACGGGGCAAGCAGGTTCCGACGCTACGAACGGTCTACATATTCTTGTGTTTAACGTCGGGTGCCTGTCTGAGGTGGTATTCTAACAGGCACGGCAGACAAAGCTTGAGCAAGAGGACCGGGCGAGCTGATTGCTGAGAGTTGACCGCTGTTTGCTGATCACTGTAATGAGTAATGGGTGATGAGTAACGTGTGATGGGTAATGCGTGGAGAACAAATGACACACCGAGGAGAAATTTCGAGGTTAGCTTTCCAATTTGAGCCTTCTGCTCTACCGGCTAAGGGAATTCCATCATCTATGGAGTGTCGTAGCTAGTGCCGCTGAGTTTTTGGCCTACAGCATAGCCACCAAGCTCAGCAACCTGACCACCCGACGGATAGAAAACTAGAGAACTCAGGCTTGTAGAGAACGGTCAGCTAGGGGATTCTCAGCTCTCCTGTAAGACTTTTGCCCTGCTTCTGATAAGGAGTAGATACCCCCCACCCGTCCCACTCAGAATTATGGCTAGACCGGATGTTGTCAGAGCGCAGAATATAGCGGCATCGCACCAAAAGCCCCTAGGGAAAAGCATTATCAGGTAGTCCCTGGCTGGGTCAAGTTGCCATAGCTCATTAGTGAAGCTGAGCAGGTGAAACCGCAGAAATAGCTGGTCAAAGTTTAGTACTATGCCTAATCCCATCGCCAGCATCAAAGCTAAAGTAATACCACTTCCACCAATTATTCCCCGCGCTAACTGTCGGCAGTATCTTTCTCTTCGCCAGAAGAGACTAATCCCGGCATAACCCATGGTATAAGTCAGCGTTCCCAGTAGAATCCAGTAGTCCAACCTAATGAGCCCCTTCACATCCCTGAGGTGAGCCACTTCGCGCTGATTGAACAATTCAAATGGTTCGCCATCCTTTACCACTATGAGGCTAATATTCGTCTCGTCCGAGTTAAAGTAGGCAATTAACCCGATAGCTGCCTTCTCAAGCTCCACTCCAGCTATACCTGTGGTCTGGCTGACAGCATATTTCTCAAGGCCATATTCATAGAACCAGTGGCTATTTACCGCCAAACCAATACTGGCGGTCAGCAGCAGGATAGGCAGACAAAGCATAAGAATCCATTTGCCAGCAATGACAAACCCCTTCAATCTTGTCTCCGATCATCAGTATCCAGATTTGCGCTGTTAAGGCTCAAGAACAATATCCCCAAAATCAGCCCTGTGCTATAATTGCCCCAATAGCCAAGTGCGAAATATGATGTTCGCCCATCTCCATATCCCCACTGAGTATAGCCTAGTGATGGTATGTGCCGCATCCCCCAACTGCAACTGATGTCACGAGCCAGAGAGCTAAGGATGGAACCCTGGCGATAACCGACGACAGCTTATGTATTGGGTTTTGGTTGGGGCTGAGGCGATTATCACCCGCAACACGAAGGACTTCCACCGTTCATCCATCAAGGCCCTCGATCCCGCCGAACTGCTCGCGGCCATTGAGATATAGTGGCGGGCCTAAGATCGGGGCCCAACAGAGCCTCTGGTAGTTTATAGAAGAAGCCTTCGACAATCATGGTGCAAAGTTCGACCCAACAACTACTAAGGCTCATCAAGCATAGGACGCGCCACGCACAGCGCGACGATTCTCAACAGAAGAGTCTTGTGATGCGGAATGCAGAGATCGCACGCAACCTGTTACAGATGGCCAGTTTCAATCTCTTTCTCCGGAACCTATAGGCATAACAAGTTGTGACCGTATGCGAGGAAGGTGAAAAGGGTGTAATATAGGTTATAGTAATGGAGATATGGATTGAGTAGATTATTACGTGCCCTAATCGAGATTAGATCGCGGCTGTGAAGATACAAGAGCATAGGGAGACGAACACATGCGCAACCTGAGCTGGCGAGTGAAACTGAATCAGAGCAGGGATAGGTTGATCGCGCTATCCAAGCAGCCCGAGTTCCGCAGCATGGATCTTGCCCGCATTCACCCCATTATTGAGGTGCTTGCCCAAGGCTCGCATCGGTTCGAGTATCTCTTCGTGATGAACGTCGATGGGTGGTTTGTTGAAGGAAACACGGATGGCCTGGAGGAGGCGTAGTGTTAGCCAAGGAGTCGAGACCATGGCTCGCGTGTTGATTGTTGATGATGAGCAAGCGAGGCAGCTGCGGGATCCAGGAGTAAGCCTGGGGGTGTTGTTTGAAAAAGCCCCCGACCCTTACTTCCTGGGCAACCTGAAAGGCACGTTCATTGATGTCAACGAGGCAGCGGAAGAACTTATCGGGTATGCCAGAGAGGAATTGATTGGAAAGAGCTTCTTGAAGCTGAAACTTCTGTCGCCAAAGCAGATAGCTAAGGCATCGACGCTTCTAGCCAGGAACGCTTTAGGAAAAGACACCGGACCAGACGAGTTCATTCTGACACGCAAAGATGGGAAGCAAGTTCCAGTAGAGATTCGTACCCATCCAGTGAAGATTCACGGCAAATGGGTGGTGTTGGGCCTTGCTCGTGACATTACGGAACGAAAACGGGTGGAGGAGGCGCTGAGGAAGCGGGTCAAGGAACTGGCTTGCCTCTATGCTATTTCTGAGCTTGTTGAGAAGCCGGGCGTCTCGTTGGAAGAGATTCTTCAGGGAATCGTTGATCTCATTCCGACTGCCTGGCAGTATCCAGAAATCGCTTGCGCCCGAATCATCGTAGATGGTAAGGAGTTCGAAACGGAGAACTTTGGAGAAACCATCTGGAAACAGGCCAGCGATATCCTTCTGTATGGTGAGCGAATCGGCACTATCGAGGTCTGCTACCTGGAAGAAAGAGATGAAAGGGATGAAGGGCCTTTCCTGAAGGAAGAGAGAAGTCTACTCAACATTGTTACGAAGCGGTTAGGGCATATCGTCGAGCACAAGCGTACGGAGAAGAGAATAGAGCGCCTAACCCAGATCCTTAGTGCTATTCGCAATGTTAATCAGCTCATTATCAGAGAGAAAGACCGTGACAAGCTGCTCAAAGGTGCCTGTGATAACCTTGTTGAAACCCGTGGGTATTCCAACGCCTGGATTACCCTGCTTGATGAATCAGGAAAGCTTGCGACACATGTCGAATCCGGGTTGGGTAAAGATTTCCTACCTATGGTTAAGCGTCTGAAGCGTGGCCAATTGCTCGCTTGCATGCAGCGGGCACTCAAGCAATCAGAGCCTATGGTTACTGAAGACCCAGCCTCCACCTGCACTGACTGCCCTCTATCAGCCAACTATGCTGGTAGGAGCGCAGCAATGGTACGGCTGGAATATAAGGGGAAGACATATGGACTTCTATCTGTATCCGTACCTGGTGAGACGGCAACTGATGTGGAAGAACTTGGTTTGTTTCACGAGGTAGCAACGGACATAGCTTTCGCCTTACATGACATAGAACTAGAGGAACAGCGCAAGCAGGTGGAGGAGGCGCTGAGGGAAAGTGAAAAGAAGTATCGTCTGCTGGCTGAAAATGTGACTGACGTTATATTCGTGCAGGATATGAATTTCAATATGACCTATGTAAGTCCTTCTGTTACGCCTTTGTCTGGTTATAGCGTGGAGGAAGCATTAAACCA
>JAUVYF010000105.1 GCA_030603215.1 Candidatus Bipolaricaulota bacterium | reverse complement strand
TGCCCCTACATTGGGTCATGTGATCGGCACATACAAATCCCTTGTTCCCATTCAACCAATCAACTATTTAACTTGCCTTTTCTCGACTCTCGACTATGTTTTCAACTCAACGAACTCAACAAACTCAACGGACTCATTACCTATCACCCATCACTGTCCTTTTCTCCCCCTCCCTTCAATTCCCTCCCTCGATGGGGAGGGAAGATTGTTGATAATCCCTCTCCCTCGATGAAGGGAGAGGCTAGGTGAGGGTGAGAAGGCAGTTATCAGTTCTCAGTTTGCTTTTCCCATTCAACCAATCAACTATTCAACTGCTCTTTCTCTTCCTGGCCTTTCACCCGTTACCCATCACCCATTACTTGTTACTGCTTCTCGGCTCCCGTCTTTGTTCTCAACTCAACGAACCCCTGCCCCGTGAAGTGATTTTAGTAGTCATACTTCTACGGGGCAACGAACTCAACAAACTCAACGGACTCATTACCCATCACCCATCACCGTTTGTGGGCCTTTCCTATTCAACCATTTGACTATTCAACGATTTAACTGCTTCATCGCTCCTGGCTTCCTATCCTGGTCCACAGGAGCAACCCCGACCAGGGGAAACTCGCTCGTGAATATCTCGCTAATTGGTGAGGTCCCTGCTAGACTGAGCTTATTATGTTCGGCATAGCTAAGGTAAAAATGAATGGTCACCTTATTAGATCTGTGGTTATCCTGGCAAACATCATTTCCTATTGGGGATTGCTTCCATGGCTATTCCTGTTGGTGGCTAAGCGCATCGACCAGTTACTCAAGCTCCCCGTATTGCCAACAGAGACAGCAGTTGGAATCGGCGTTCTGTCCCTCTTTCTTGGAATAGTTATCTCTCTGTGGGCCACGATAGCTCTATATCTGAGAGGAAACGGGTTCCCAATTGCCTTGCTACCTCCCTCTCGGCTTGTACGCGAGGGACCATACTCTCTCTCGCGTCACCCTCTCTATCTTGCCTTTACCATCTATCTTCTTGGATGGGGATCCCTTGCCCAATCGATTGGGTTTATCCTTGTTGTGTTGCCGGGATTTGTCATTGTCTGGGGTGTATATACCCTGCTACATGAAGAGCGGGTGCTGTTGCGACGTTTTCAAGGACAGTACCACGCTTATAGACAAGAAACGCCTTTTCTCCTTCGCTTTCGCCACGCTCATCCCGGACCGGGGATAGTCTTTACCTTACTCTACGTTGCCGGTAAGCTCCTCGTGCGACTCCTTTTTCCGATCACAGTTGTGGGCCGAGGATTTCTACCAGTAAGTGGGCCAGCAATAATAGTGGCAAACCATGCATGTTACCTCGATCCGATCTTCATTACTGCGGCAACCAATCGCTATATCCGTTTTCTCACCACAGCAGAGATGATGCGTACCTTTGTTGGTCGTCACCTGTTCACGCGCCTTGGCTCGATATCAATTCGCAGGTACACAACCGATCTACAGGCTGTTCGTGCGTTTCTCTTCGCCCTTAAGGAAGGAGAGATAGTGGCAATCTTCCCGGAAGGGGAACGAACATGGGATGGAAATCCCCTTCCGATTACCGCGAAGGTCACAAAACTGTTGGCAAGGGCTAATGTTCCAATCATTCCTGTTCGGATCCAAGGCAGTTATGCCATTTTCCCCAGATGGGCAAGATTTCCTCTTCCTGGAAGGATTACAGTGAGAATCTTCCCTCCATTCTTGCCACCACTCTCGAGTAAACACATCTCCTCTACACTGGCGATGGTCGCTGCGCAAAGCGACGGCAAAACCTGGTTTCGCCGCCCTGCTTCCGGTATCTCACAACTGTTGTGGGCCTGCCCTATCTGTCACGAGGTCGGCACAATCCATACCAAAGGACCGGTTATCCATTGCCAACATTGTAATAACTCCTGGCGAATCGATCGTCAGCTGATGTTGCACAGCTGCAACGGAAAGACTGATTCGGTCGCGAGCCTGGCCGCCTCCCTCAAAGCCGAGGAGATATTCAAAGGACAGAAAAGCCTCTCTAGTTATGGGGAAGTTGATCTTCTTGAAGGAGAACAAGACCTGCGGCTCATTGCCTCAGGGAAACTGCAGTATCAGGCCGGAGTGCTGCGCGTGGGTTCTATCTCGTTTCCAGTAGCCAATGCCCGTTCGCTTACTATCGAAGGGAGAAATCGCCTTGACATTGGCTTAGGACAACGACGACGAGTACGTCTCCGTTTTCGGAGTGATAGTTGCCTTAAGTGGCAGCAGTTCTTACGGCTAGAGCTCCGGAGAGATCCATGAACCGTTTAGAAGAAACAGGGGAGTCGGTCACAAACCGCGCTCTCCTGAAGTGATTCAACCCATGGCCCAAGGCATCGTGAGTCTTTGTGATCGTAGCGACCGAAAATGGTAGCATTTCCCGCTTTGCATCCGCCATTACAGATGTCGGCATAGGAACAGCTCCTGCATTCTGCGGGCAGCGATTGAAATTCGACGAATCCATTCACTGCGAATCGATCCCGTATGATCTCCCAGATCGATTTCTCCTTGATGTTTCCCAGCTGAATATCGGAGATAAAGGGGCAAGGAGTCACCGTGCCGTCTGCCCTGACCGTGAACACGAGATATCCCCCGGAACATGCTGAACCGACCAGCGTGCAAAAGTTGCGCACAAAACGCGCATGCACAGCGTTCTTTTCGCATAGGATCCAGTTCTTAACTCTCGCCCACTGTTCCTTGCCGAGGATTAGTACGTCATCCTTCTTTTGGGGGATATACGGGTAGAAGAGGGCATGCGCCTTGAGTTCTTGTTTGACAAAGGCATACGTCTCCTCAACGCGATGCATATTGAATGAATGTACGGCAGTAAAGGTGTAAACTGCAATACCCGCCTTCTTAAGACAAGAAATTCCTGTTGTCGTTTGGCGCCAAGCCCCATCCATCCCCACAAAGGCATCGTGTTCCTTTTCGTTGCACGAGATCAGGTTGACGATCGCAAAGTCGAGACCAGCATTGGCAAGCTCGTGTGCCCGGTCGCGATTTGCGCCTAAGGCATTGGTGTATAGGACAACTTGCGGAACGCGGGCCTCCTTCTTCGCATAGCGGATGATTTCACCCAGATCGGGCCGCATGAGTGGCTCTCCTCCAAGGATCTCAAGGCGCGTTCCTATCCCAGCAATCTCGTCAAGCAACCGGTTGATATCCGCCCTTGGGAGAACCTCCTCTGCTTTCTCAATGTAACACATGCGACAGGAAAGGTTGCAGGCATTGTTCACCTCCAGCTTCACCGACCACAGGACCCCACCCACAAGGTGCCTGAGGACTTGGCGGAAAACCCGTGAACGAAGCGATCCAATGGAAAGCCGATCGATAACGTTCAGGATCGGGGTCTGCCAACGTAGAGCAAGGCGTGTCTTTAACCGTGGAAAACGGTCGAGCGGAGTGCGCTTCAACCGGATGAATGGCATCGTAGCCTGAGCCTTCTTCTTCAAATCATTGGCTCCCTTCTCAGAGTTTTATGACTTGACAATTATACACTTACCCCTATGCTGAGATATCATGAAACACAAACACAGGTTAGTCCGTGCTATGGCGGCAGCCCTAATACCTGGCTCGTCAAGGATTCCAAGCGATCTTCCTTCGGACAGGGTGAGGCGAGTGCGCGCAGTGACGATCATCTGTGGGGCACTGTTTGGCCTTGGAGCTGGGATCTCCACCGCGCTCGGACTTGTCCCACATGGCACCCCTCTTTCAGATTCCATTCTTGTTCTTATTCCCGTTACTATCATAAGCATCATCACTAGCGCGCTGGCTAGTAGGTGGATCGCCGAGGTTGCCCTCGCGTTCAGACCTTCGATGCGCTTATCTCCTTTCCTTGGCGCTTGGTTAGGATTCATTGGAAGTGCTATTGCTGGAGGAATCAGCTTCGCAGTTGCATTTCTGGCGGCTATTCCCACTGTCACAGTCCCGGATGGTTACTGGGGCCGCTTCAACTATCCCCAGGCAGTTGGGATGGGGTTTCTTGCAGGGGCATTCTGGGTAGGGCTCGCCGGCATTCCGATAGGAGCAATAGTGGTACCGATTATCGTAGCATATGTACGTTCTAAGCCATCTGACTCGCCTGCTTGAGTTACATACACAAACGGACCGCAAATAGCTCGCCCACGAAATGCCGTGCTCCATGTTGATTTCTTCACAACGCAGACCTCTCTCGCAAACAAGCAGAGCAAGTTTGACACACCCACCTACATTCCTATGATAAGAGTGCTATGAGACAGATTCGTATGGTGATTTGTATCCTGATGGTAGCCCTGATCCCCAGCTTATCAGTCGTTGGCAATGATCTTCCTTCAGACAGGCCAGAGCAGGTACGAGCGGGGATGACAATCTGTGGTGCGCTTCTTGGGCTTGGAATCGCAATTCCTGCAGCGCTTGACGTGATTCCCTCTGACACACCTCTATCCGATTCCCTCCTTGTAGTTGTCCCAGTCGCTGCTGTGACAACCACCACTATCTTATTCGCCAGTCGCTGGATCGCTGAGGTCACCTTATCACTCAAGCCTTCCCTTCTGTCTTCGCCTTTTCTTGGTGCGGCATTGGGTCTTATCGGTGGTGCTTTCGCGGGAGGAATTAGTTTCGCGCTTGGAATGTCGCTTGCCATCCCAATTGTCAACGTCTCCACGGGCAGCCTCAACTATCCACAATCGATCGGGATGGGGTTTCTTGCCGGGGCATTCTGGGGAGGGATATTTGGCATCCCGGCTGGGGCGGTTGCAGTGCCAATTATCTCACTATACATGGGCTTCTAGAGCGGTTCCGTGTCATGAAACAAAGCTGCATGGTCCAGAGTCCAAGGTCCAATGTCCAACGTCGATAGTCCAAGCAACGTCCAACATCCAACGAGAAAAGGAACAACAATGGCCATTAAGCGGTTTGAAGGTATTGACGTATGGAAAGCCGCTCGAACAAGCAGTTAACCGCAGAGAAGAGCAAAATGATGGGTTAAAAGCAAAGATTACTTACCACCAAAGACAAA
>JAUVYF010000140.1 GCA_030603215.1 Candidatus Bipolaricaulota bacterium | reverse complement strand
GCTAGATTAAGCGCCTGCGTGAGTGGGGATCAGATTGACAACGGCTTGATTCGCCTTAACGAGGCGGCCGAAGACAGCAGTAAGCCGGAGCAGATAATCGCGATACTGAGAGAGCTGGTGCCAACGTACAGGCCGAATAGGGAAAAGGAAAAGGCCAGTTGAGTAGTTAAGTGGTTGAATAGTTGAATGGGAAGGAAAAGGCAAGTTGAATAGTTAAATGGTTGATTGGTTAAATGGGAAAGGCCGAAAGACCGTAACCAGTAATGGGTGATGAGTGAAATGCAGAAGACAAGTTTAATAGTTGATTGGTTGAATGGGAAGGGCGAGAGCCCACAGTTGGGAATCGATAGTCGAAAAACAGTAAAAGACAGAGAAGCCAGAACTAAATGCTGTTTACTGATAACTGAGAACTTTCTTTCCTGAGGACTAGTTGCTGGTTTTCACCACTTAACTACTCAACGATTTAACTGTTTTCATCCGCACTGCCTTTCTCTACTTGACGACTCAGCCAATCAACTGTCATACTGAATCTACATGAAATCAACGTTGAGCTTTGAAGATCTTGAAGTTTGGCAAAAAGGGAGACAACTGAGAAAAGATCTCTCACAGCTGGCTAGAAAACTTCCGTCTAGCGAGAAGTTTCGACTAGCAGATCAACTTCTACGAGCTTCACGATCAGTTACAGCCAACATAGCCGAGGGATACGGAAGGTTCCATTACCAAGAGAACATCCAATTCTGCAGACAGGCCAGAGGTTCGCTATTTGAGCTGCTAGATCACCTTAGCGTAGCTTACGATGAGGAATATATCTCTGAAGAGAACTTTGCAAAGGCCAAGGAGCGGATCTTTGAGGTAATTCGCATGCTAAATGGATACGTGAGGTACTTGAAGAGCAGGAGAGACAGTTAAATGGGAATAGGAAAGGCAAAAGCAAGTTGATTGGTTGATTGGGAGGAGCTGAAAGCTGACCGCTGAAAGCTTCCTTTCCTTCGCTGAAAGCTGAGGACTGACAACCGACAGCTGATCACTGCCTTTCTTCCTGATTGCTGGTTTTCACCGCTTAACTATTCAACCACTCAACGATTTAACTGTTTTCCTCCGTGCTGCCTTGCGCCTCGGCTTGGGCGATACCCCTCTGCACGGAGTGCTGTTAGAGCGCAGGTCAGGATTGCTGTGTACGCCTGCTCGAGCCTTGTTTCGGCATGAATGGTCCGATTAGCAGCGTCTTTCAGCCTCCGGGTAGAGGCATGCAGGAGTGACGCGACTTCTCCTCCGTGAGGACTCAACCTCTCCAACTGACCTTGGGCAGCCATCTCCGAAAGGGTCACGTCGGCCTTCCCAGGAGGTCAATCCTTGGACCATGGTGCATTCGGGCAACGAAGCTGTCCTCTTGCCTCAGTCTGGTGCGGTATTCTTTAGCTAGGTAGATGGTTGGATTGATTTCCCGAGAGAGCTCCCGTGCGGCTTTGCGAAGTGAGCTCGCAAGTTCTCGAAGGGGCACGTCGCCAACGACCATCATATCTACGTCACTCTCCGCGGTTACCTCGCCGGATGCAAAGCTACCGTAGATATAGGCAAGATCGATGCGGTTCGCGAACGGCAGGAGCATCGCACGGAGCACATCGGCTAACCCCGTCGTTTTGATAAGAAGGGTGCAGAGTTCCGTGTAGATGGGGCAATCCGGATTCAGGCGATAGATCACCTGGCGACCGACGCGGCGTGAGACCAGAATTCCAGCCTCACGCAAAGCGTGCAACTCCCGAATGATGCCCCGACTATTCAGGCCCGTCCGTCGCTCTAATTCGCGAAGATGAAAACCATTCTCGGTGGCATTGGCCAACTCCTTGAGAACAGCCAGGCGCGTTTTCGGGAAGAGGACCTCGGCCAACCCTTTTGCAGACATTTCGTCGCCAATTGTAGACAAATAGTCCTCAAAAGGCAAGTACTAAACACCATTGTTCACGCTGGGGCAGGCCAATCCGGTACCGCGAAAACACACGACCTCCGCGGTGAAAGCATTTACCGCAGAGGAAAGAAAAAGTCTGGATAGTGAAAGATCAAAGTCATTTTACCGCAGAGGAAAGAAAAAGCCTGGATAGTGAAAGATCAAAGACATCTAACCGCAGAGGGCGCAGAGATCGCAGAGGAAGGCAGGAAAGAGGGTGAAAACAAAGCTACTAAGTATGTGTCCTTGGCGAGCTTAGCGCCTTGAGTGAGTGAAACGAACGGGCGAGAGAAACCTTGCCTGCCAGATAAGTCTTGACTTGCTAATACTAGTCTCCAGTGGTAATATGCCTTTGAGGATGGTGATCAACGGTGCTTAAGACCTATGCGGCTAAGCTGGAAGAACGACAGATCGAAGGCTTACGTAAGCTCTCTAAGGGAACAAAGATACCCCAGGCGGAGCTCCTGCGTCAGGCGGTCGATCTCCTGCTGGAGCGATGGCGAAGTGATCAAGAACGTTTGGAGTTCATAAGGAAACTCGACAGGCGCCTTGAGGAAGATAGGGAAGCAATGGAACGTCTCGCCAAGTTATGAGATATCTCAATACCGATGAGGTGATCCTAATCCATGAGCGCATCTTGGATAGGTTCGGTGGAGCAGGAGGGCTCCGCGACTGGGGATTACTCGATTCCGCGCTTAATCGTCTTCGAGCCACCTTCGATGAGAAGGATCTTTATCCTGATATCTTCACCAAGGCGGCAGCGTTGGGCCACTCCCTGATTCTCAATCATCCCTTTGTGGATGGCAACAAACGAACCGCTTGGGAGGCGATGCATACCTTTATCGAGGAGAACGGATACTCGCTCCAGGCGGAGCATGATGAGATCATTGAGTTGATGCTTAAGATCGAGGATAAGAGCCTTGGGGTAGACCAGATCACCTCGTGGCTCCAGGACTATTCAGGCTAAGATAGGTATGCTATAAGGAGAAGACAAGTCCGGGGCCAGATCTTCGATTATAAGGTTTTTCCGGTGTGGAAGAGCAGTTAAATGGGGAAATAGTTGATTGGTTAAATGGTAAGGACGAACTGAAAACTGATAACTACCTAACCGCAGAGGTCGCAGAGGAAGACAAGAATCAGG
>JAUVYF010000121.1 GCA_030603215.1 Candidatus Bipolaricaulota bacterium | reverse complement strand
TTCTTAGAGGCTGGTGGCCCGATGATTCGGTCTACCAAGCCATACTCAACGGCTTCTTTTGCCGTCATGTAGTAATCGCGGTCTGAGTCCTTGGCTATTCTCTTTACGGTTTTGCCGGTGAGTTTCGCCAGGACATGGTTGATCCGGTCGTGCAAGCGCAGGAGTTCGTCGGTTTGAATCTTGACATCTACTGCTTGGCCTTGGCTTCCGCCGAATACTTGGTGGATAAGGATGCGTGAGTTGGGAAGCGCTGAGCGCTTTCCTGGGGTTCCCGCGGCAAGTAGTACTGCCGCCATACTTGCTGCTTGGCCGATACAGATTGTAGCTACGTCACAGGTCACATAGCGGATGGTGTCATAGATGGCGAAACCAGCAGTGACGGATCCGCCTGGCGAGTTTATGTATAGCTTTATTGCTTTTGTTGGGCCTTTCGCGGCAAGGAAGAGGATCTGCGCGATCACCACGTTTGCTACTTCATCGTCGATCAGCTCACGGAGAAAGACAATCCTGTCTTCTAGCAGGCGTGAGTAGATATCGTATGTTCGCTCGGTGTGCCCGCTACGATCGATGACAAATGGGATCTGGGCGCTCATTCCGTTTTCTCACTCAATACGACGTTCTTGTACAGCACGTCAAAAACACCCATGTTTACCTTGGCCAAGCGGTAGTCTTCCCAGCGTTCGTTAGCCTTTAACTCGGCGATGAACCTGATGGGATTCTCGTCTGTTTCTTCCGCCTCGGCTGTAGCGATTTCTTCCAGTTTGTCGTCCGTAAAGGAGATATCCTCTGCCTTGGCAATTTGTTGTACGACAAGCTCGCGCCGGAGCCGCCTGGTTACATTCTCACGGTAGTCTGCCTGTATCGCTTCCTCGCTTTTTTCTTGCTTGCTGAGATAGTCCTCAAAAGAAAGCGGAGAACGGGGCTCAGAAAGGTTCTTCTTCAGATGCTCCAGTTCCTCCGTTGCCATTTCTTCCACCAGGACGTCTGGTAGCGGTATATTGGCTTGGTCTATAACCCAGTCGAGGAGTTCTAGCTTGATCTTCTTTTCGTGCTTGCTTGCCTGGTTGTGTTGCAGGCTTTCCTTAACCTTTACCTGCAAGGCCTGTAGATTCTCATAGCCAGCGTCCTTTGCCAGCTCATCGTTGGCTTCCGGAATCTTGATCTCTTGAAGGCTGACGATGGAAAGAGACGCGCTAAATGTCTTCTTTTCGGGGAGATCGAGGTTAACAGAGACTGTTTCGCCCACCTTGTGGCCGATCAGCTTCCCTGTTACTGGGTTTCTTTCCTCGGCGTGAGCATTCCATTCTTTGTCATCTTCTCTCACCTGTACGATATCTCCCTCAGTGACGGTGTCGCCATCCTTAGGCACAATGGTTCCGAATCGCGCGCGGATGTCATCGAGCGCTAGCTTGACATCATCATCAGTAACGTCCTTTATCGGCTCAGTCTCAAGCGCGATGCCCTTGTATTCGGGGAGGTCGAAATCTGGCAACACGGGGAAGCTTGCCTCGAATACGAATGGTTCCTTCTCGTCAGAGGAAATGGGCTTTATCTTGGGGGGAGCCACCGGATTTAGCTCAAGCTCGGCAAGGGCTTCTCCTAGGTGCTGTTGCTGTAGCTCCTTTTGTGTCTCTTCCAGGAACAACTCGTGCCCGTAGCGCGCGTCTAGCACACCTCGCGGCACGCGCCCCTTTCTAAATCCGGGAATACTTGCTTCGCGCCCATAGGCGCGGTAAGTGTTATCGAGCGCGTTCTTAACTGTCTCAGTGGCTACCGTCACCTGCACGGTAACCGCGGTGTCTGATCGTTCTTTTAGTTCATAGCTGGCATTCTTGTCCATTCGTGAGAGTCACTCCATATACCGTATTGGTACGGCAATTATACGCTGCGAGGAGTTTTTGAGCAAGGGTTGTCTGTTTCTGTTGCTAGCCAGTAAGCACCATTGGCCAATGTGAACCAAGGAGCGCTTCCCATATTCCACTTATCAGGCTGATCAGGCCACCAAGCACGCCAAGGTACAGTAACGCGAGGATGATAAGGAATCCGTATCTTTCGAGCTGCATCATTACGCGTTTCCCCTCTGGCGGCAGAAAGTAGGTAAGCACACGTGACCCATCGAGTGGCGGTATAGGAATCATATTGAACACCGCGAGAATGATGTTGATGATGACGAAAAACCCTACTAGAAAGAATATCGTTTGCACAAAGTACGCGAAGAAACCACGTCCATATAGAAGAGAGAGAGGGGTGATCAATATCGCGAGCCTTCCGATAGCGCTGGCGCCCAGAGCGAGAGCAATATTCATTAGCGGTCCGGCAATGGCAACGTAAAACATGCCTTTGTACGGATTGCGGAAGTAGTTTGGGTTGATCGGAACCGGTTTGGCCCAACCAAAAAGAAAAGGAGATCTAAGGATGACAAGGACAATTGGAACAAGGATTGTCCCAATTGGATCGATATGTGCTAATGGGTTTAGTGTAAGCCGACCTTGCATCTTTGCCGTAGGGTCACCGAGGCGAAAGGCAATGTAACCATGCGAAAACTCGTGAAGAACAATGGCTGTGAATACGGCGATGAGGGATAGGATAATCTCAAGAGCGTACGCAAAGGTCATTACGTAACCCCTTTTCCTGTTGGATTTACGGTGAGTGTATCCTCTCGACTGAGAATTACCAAGCCTGGTGGGCTACCTTTCGGCTTTCGCACGTATTTCACCTGGGTATAGCTTACTTCTACTCTTGTTTCATCCCTTGCCTTAGATCCAGCTGCTGCCAGCTGGGCTGCTTCTCTTATCACCTCAACTGGCGGGGTCTGCTTGTCGTGACAGCGGAGTATCACATGCGGCCCGGGAATACCTTTGACATGAAACCACAGATCCTGCGGGTTTGCTTTTCTTAGCAAAGTGTCATTTTGTGTGGCATTGGTTCCTACTTGCATGGTGTATCCTTGGATAGTGTAGATCTTGGCCGATGTAGGCGCTTGTTCTCGTTTTCTTGATCGAACGAGTGAAATGAGTGATATGGCCGACTGGTCTGGGTAGCGTCCTGCCTGCACAGCGCTTAAACCGGCTTGTAGCAAGGAAAGCTCCCGTTCGATACGTTCTAGCCGGCGAATAACAACTGGACGACCACGATGCATACGTTTTGCCTGAGTGTATAGATGTTGTGCATTATCCACGGGGTTCAGTTCTCTTTCTAGCGGGATAGTCACGGCTTTCTCGGTCGTTGGGTCGGCCAGAGTGGCTTTGTCCATCCCCCGGCTAAGCTCGTTCAAGTGAATCATGATTAGGTTAGCGCAGTAGCGAAGATGGCTCTCTGACTGCGCGGTTACTAGCCAGGCTTGAAGTCGGGAGATTGTCCTTTTTCGTGTTGCGATTGCCCGGGAAAGCCCGCTGTGAATAGGGGTTAATTCTTGATCGTCATGTGAGTAGCGCCACGTCGTGTCAAACTCTTGATCGAGCGCGGCGGCGAAGCTCCGCGCTTTTTCAGCCTCTTGGGGGAGCGGAAAGAATGAAGCCCAATTCTTTTGCGGATCGTAGCACGCATTTGGCTCATCTACCTTGGAAAGGACGAAGGCAATAGCTCTTTTAGTTCGTTGTTCGACTGGCCCAGGTGCATAAGTCGTTGCCAGTTCGACGATCGCTGCAGCCGTGTTCCGCCCGATCCCATCTAAGTTCCGTGCTAGTGCCTGGCCGGGATTCTCCTCGGAAAGAAGCTCGCGAAGATATGCGGTTGAAGCTTTCCCGGGATCGAGCTTGTCCTGTGTTGGTAGAGGGCGGTAAGTATTTCCTGGAGCTGTGCGTATGCCCGCCCGAAGCGCGGCCACTACCACGTCTTCTTGGAGAAGAATCAGATTTCCATGTGGTCCGAGAAGCTCGATAACAACCAGGAATGTCTCTTTTCTATGAAAGCGCTCTACCCGGAGGGTTACCACTCGCTCCCATCTCGGTTGGCTGATTTGAACGACCCTTCCACCTTGTAGATATTTGCGTAGAAGCATCACAAATGGGGATGGAGTCTTGAGATGAGGAAGATCAAGTGTTGTCCAGTGAATGCGTGCGGTAGGCAAGGAGATTAGCAGCTGTAAATCTTTCCCCGTGAACAGTCGCATAACAAATGACCCACGTTCCGGCTGGTAAATGGATCGAACGATCCCTCCATTGATGTTCTTGCTGATCGCGGTAAGCGCCGCGGCTATCGCCAATCCATCCATTCTTCCTCCAGTTGAG
>JAUVYF010000042.1 GCA_030603215.1 Candidatus Bipolaricaulota bacterium | reverse complement strand
TCTTTCCCCGTGAACAGTCGCATAACAAATGACCCACGTTCCGGCTGGTAAATGGATCGAACGATCCCTCCATTGATGTTCTTGCTGATCGCGGTAAGCGCCGCGGCTATCGCCAATCCATCCATTCTTCCTCCAGTTGAGCAGGGCAATTCAGAACGCTATAATGTTGATTATACCGCCGGCGTAGCTCAGTGGTAGAGCAACGGTTTCGTAAACCGTAGGTCGGAGGTTCAACCCCTCTCGCCGGCTTAGGCTTATTACTATCAGAATACCTTCTTTTGCCTCTCGCCCGTTCGTTTCACTCACTCAAGGCGCAAAGATCGCCAAGAAAGACAAGAATATGGTTAAGAACAAAGGCCACTTACTGTTCAAAGGCACTTAACCGCAGAGGACGCAGAGGACGCAGAGGGAAGACGGTGATAAGTGATGGGTAATGAGTGATGAGTTAAGAACAAAGGCAACTTACTGCCAAAGACAAAGACATTCAACCACAGAGGGCGCAGAGGAAAGACGGTGATAAGTGATGGGTAATGAGTGATGAGTGAAAAGCAAACACATCTAAATTCCAAAGACAAATACATTTAACCGCAGAGGACGGAGAGATCGCGGAGAAAGGTAGAAACATGGATCAAAACAAAGCTATCTTGGCGGAGAGAATAAGGAAGCGGTTTCAAGCCTAAAAGAATGCTTTCTCTATGTGCTCTGCAACCTGCACGGTTAAGCAGTATTCTGCCGCGGGCAGGGCTTTGCCAGAAACACTCTGTTTTGTACCGCGTATCTGTAGCTAGCTACTCCAGACAACAAGCAACCGTTGTCTTGCTTGCCAACACTATCACACGCTAGCCCCTTTATATACACGCTTGCATCGATATACGCCCATGGAGCCACAATTTATCAGACCTCCATCACTTGCCAGCGCTACGCGGTTGAGCTAACATGATTTAGTTGAGAGTATGCCCCGTGGGAAGTGGTGTCTCATCATACGAGGCGCGCTTGTGGTACACAAGGATAGACTATTGGACACAAGAGCGGAATGAATCTTACCGAAGCCCAGACTCGTGTACAGCTGATTGACAAACGTTTGGCTCTGGCCGGTTGGAACATCAAGGATCACGCTCAAGTCATCGAGGAACTGGAGATCCATCTGCGCGCAGATCGAACAGAGTATCCGAAGACCTCGTATGGCGAAGGGGATAGCCGCTTCTCAGACTACGGACTTCTGGTGCACGGAGACCCGGTGGCGGTGATTGAGGCGAAGCGTACATCGCGGGATGCGGAACTGGGACAGGAACAGGCTCTCCAGTACGCAAAACAGCTTGAAACTTACCACGGCGTTGATCTTCCGTTCGTCTTCTACACCAACGGATATCAGTACTTCTTCTGGGAATCGGACTTCTACCCGCCAGAAGAGATCGTTGGATTCCCTAAGCTCGATGACCTCGAGTGGATGAAGCTTCGACGACGACAGCGCAGGCCGCTCTCTGTTGAACTCATCAACCGTAACATTGCGGGGCGGGATTACCAGGTTCAGGGCATTCGGGCGATCCTCGAGGAAATCGAGCAGAAGCGCCGGAAGTTCCTAATGGTGATGGCAACCGGTACCGGAAAGACACGGATGGCCATCGCGTTGATCGATGTGCTGCAGCGCGCACGGTGGGCCAAGCGCGTGCTCTTCCTTGTCGATCGCGTCGCGCTGCGCGATCAAGCGCTCGACGCGTTCAAGGAACACATTCCTGCCGAGCCACGGTGGCCGGAAAAAGAAGACGGGAAAGAACTTCCCTTGAATCGCAGAATATACGTAACGACTTATCCGACAATGCTGAATCTCATAGAGAAGGGCATCACCGCCGAGTCGTACATTTCCCCGTTTTTCTTCGACGTGGTGATCGCCGATGAGAGTCATCGCAGCATCTACAACGTGTACCAGAATGTTCTCAACTACTTCTCAGCAGTCAAGATTGGACTGACAGCAACCCCAACGGATTTCGTCGACCACGACACCTTTCATCTATTCGACTGCGATGCATCCGATCCCACATTTGCCTATTCGTTTGACGAGGCTGTGACCCACGTTCCGCCATATCTGTGCAACTACGAAGTCCTCAAAGTTCGCTCGAAGTTTCAATTAGAGGGAATACGCGGCAAGGTCTTGAACCCTCAGGAACAGCGAAAGCTCATTGCCGAAGGACACGATCTTGAAGAGATCGACTTTGATGGTACTGAACTCGAACGCAAAGTCACGAATTCCGGAACAAACGGCCTGATCGTACGGGAATTCATGGAGGAGTCGATCAAGGATCCCTCAGGAACGCTGCCCGGCAAGACGATCATCTTTGCCATCACGATCGGCCACGCCCGTCGGCTTCAGAGGTTGTTCGATGAATTCTATCCCGAGCACAAAGGAAGGCTTGCTCGTGTGCTCGTATCAGAGGACTCGCGAGTGTACGGAAAGGGCGGATTACTGGACCAGTTCAAGAACAAGGATATGCCGCGCGTCGCCATCTCGGTCGACATGTTGGATACCGGCGTCGATATTCACGAGGTTGTGAATCTCGTATTCGCCAAGCCGGTCTACTCCTACGTGAAGTTCTGGCAGATGATCGGCCGCGGAACTCGCGTGCTGCTAGATGATCCCGTACAACGCAAGCCCTGGTGTCCCAAGAAAGATCGCTTCCTCATCATCGATTGCTGGGGCAACTTCGATTACTTCGACATGCATCCCGCCGGAAGAGATCCTCAAGTCGCAGTCTCCGCGCCGGTTCGCCTCTTCCGGGCACGGATCGATCAGATGGAAGCTGCTCTCATCATCGGTGACGAAGACCTAGTGGAGATGGTAAAGACCGACTTGGAGGCCGATCTCGCCGCGCTTCCCGAGCGCAATATCATCGTCCAGCAGGCATCTGCTGACCTTACCCGCGCAGAAGACGAGGAGTTCTGGAGACACATGAACCGCGATGACATTGCCTTCCTGCGAACAACAATCGCTCCAATCCTCCGCGCACGGGCGAGCACAGCTTTAAAGACCCTACGATTCGAGATCGACGTTGTTGAGTACTCCACCGCGCGCCTCGCAGCAGAAGACGATCGTGTTGAGGCCATCAAAGAGAGCGTCCGCTTACAGCTTGATGAA
This sequence comes from Candidatus Bipolaricaulota bacterium, assembly GCA_030603215.1. Classification (GTDB taxonomy): domain Bacteria; phylum Bipolaricaulota; class Bipolaricaulia; order UBA7950; family UBA9294; genus JAUVYF01. Next base: position 9,950 of record JAUVYF010000042.1, on the reverse strand, counting down.
CTGCCAATGAGCGTTAACGTTGTCAATCGGGAACGCGAATTGATCGAGGCGGCCCTCGATGAGGAATGGTGGATTGCCCCATCCAACGAGGATCTCCACAACCTCAGCGAGCATCTTGCACCACTGATGCCATATCGAACCATCGGATCGAGGCCGTGGATGGAGCTAAACCTCAAGGATCTGACGGTCATTAAGGAAAGAATAGACCTCGGCGGCGACTTTGGACGTATCAGCATCGCCGCCTACCGCGAGCGGATCGAGAGCTTCATCCGTGATCTGGTCGAGCGGAATCCTGTGCTTCGTAAACTGCAGCACGGCCAAGATCTATCCAGGAACGAAATCCACGAACTCGCTGAGCTGCTCGAATCGAGCGAACTTCAGGTGACCGAGGAGCGCTTGCAGCAGATCTATGACAACCGGACCGCGCATTTCCTGCAGCTCATTCGTCATATCCTTGAGCTGGAGCACATCGCTTCGTGGGAAGAAACGGTGAGCAAGCGGTTCGACTCGTTCATCGCGGCACATACGGATCTGTCCAGCCGACAGATCCTCTTCCTCCGCACGCTGCGTACCTTCATCCTTCAGCGGCGGCATCTGGAGAAGCGGGATCTTGTTGACGAGCCCTTTACCCGCCTTCATCCGAGCGGTATCCAAGGTCTGTTCACCGATACCGAGATTGACGAGATTCTTGACCTGGCGCATGAACTTGTCACCAATGCGTAGGACGTTTTCGATTCACTTGCCGCTGCATTCGAAAAGGGGTACCCTTTGGCAAAATAGGGGCACTGAGGGGCCGAATCTGCCCCTTCTTCGCGAAAAACTACCCCTATTCGGGAGGTGCGTATGCATTCCTTGAGTCCGAAGTATCTAGAAGCCCTACGCTTCTCCGCTGTAGACCTCAAGTCAATTCAGGCACTTGCGGAGTACAGGGGCAAGCAAACCTTGTTCGCCCGCCAAAGCTCGCAAGTCCTCGAAAGCCTGCGACAGGTCGCCATGATCGAGTCAGGCGAATCGTCGAATCGGCTGGAAGGCATCACAGCCCCGCGCGAGCGAATCCTCGCGCTTGTTCAGGAGAACACGGCTCCGCTGAACCGTTCCGAGCAAGAGATTCTTGGGTACAGAAACGCGCTAAACCTTGTTCATGGGAATCATGCACGCCTTACGTTCTCGACCGAGACTGTCCGACAACTTCACGCCAAGATGATGGAGTACACCGACGAAGCTGGCGGCAATTGGAAATTGCGTGACAACGCCATCATCGAGCGATACAAAGATGGCTCCCGCCGTATCCGTTTCCGTCCGACGCCTGCATATGAGACTGCGGAGGCCATGCAGCAGCTAGTAGAGCGCTACGAAGACGCCATCCATCACGATGCCAGAGAACCACTCGTGGTAATCCCGCTGACGATCCTGGACTTTCTCTGTATTCATCCCTTCGACGATGGGAACGGACGGACCTCAAGACTCCTCACGCTCCTGCTTCTCTACCGTCATGGATACGATGTGGGGCGCTACATCAGCCTGGAGCGAATCTTCGAGCAGACAAAGGAGAGCTATTACGATACGCTAAAGCGATGCTCGCAAGGATGGCACGAGGGCAAACATGATGCATTCCCGTGGGTGAACTACTTCTGGGGCGTCATCCTTGCCGCTTACAGGGAATATGAGCAGCGCGTCGGAACCTTGCGAACAGGGCGTGGTGCCAAGAGCCATCAGGTACGGCAAGCTGTTGAACGCAAACTGGGGCCATTCCGCGTCGCCGATATCGCAACAGAGTGCCCGGGCGTGAGCCACGGATGGGTGCGCCGTGTGCTAAGGGAGATGCGCAACGAAGGCCTAATTGAGTTTCAGGGCAAGGGGCCGGGCGCTCGATGGGTGAAGAAACCCAAGATGGAGAGACGTGATGAGGAGTAACTTGTGCTAAATGCCGCGATCCGCTCGAAGGTTGACTCTTTGTGGGACAGGTTCTGGTCTGGCGGGATCGCCAATCCGCTGACCGCGATCGAGCAGATCAGCTATCTTCTCTTCATGCGACGTCTAGACGCGATGGACCGCGAAGAGCAGCGTCGCGCTGAGTTTGCCGACCGCGAACACATCTCGCTGTTCAGCGGCAGATTCACTGGCCTTGATAGCATGGAGATCGACAAGGAGGAACTCCGTTGGAGTCGGTTCAGGCACCTGCCGGCCGAGGAGATGCTGCGGCATGTCCGCGACCGCGTGTTCCCGTCTATCAAGTCGCTGGGGGGCCATGGCAACCCATTTGCTCGCGCGATGCACGATGCCGTCTTCATCCTGCCGAAGGCATCGCTCCTTGTTGAGGCGACCGGGATCATCGACGAAATCTACACCGAAATCGAGCGTGAGCAACGCGAGGGACAGACGTTTGAGGACACGCAAGGTGATCTATACGAGTACCTCCTCTCCGAGATCTCAACCTCAGGCAAGAACGGTCAGTTCCGTACCCCGCGGCACATCATTCAGATGATCTGTTGCCTTGTCGATCCGAAGCTCGGTGATCGAATTTGCGACCCCGCCTGTGGTACTGGCGGCTTTCTTCTCGGCTCTTATCAGCACATCGTCACCGCATACACAAGTGAAGAGCATCGCGAGATCGACGAGAATGGACTCGAACGTGGCCTGGTTGGCGATCGACTCTCCAACTCCGAGTTGTGGCGTGTCCTCCACGAGGAGACGCTCTATGGCTTCGACTTCGATACGACGATGGTCCGGATCAGCGCAATGAACTTGCTCTTGCACGGGATCGATCACCCGAACCTTGACTACGCCGACACGCTCTCCAAGCGCTACACGGAGAAGGCGATGTACAACGTAGTTCTCGCCAATCCGCCGTTCAAGGGAAGCATCGACAAGGGCGACATCCACGAGGAGCTGAGCCTCAAGACAACGAAAACGGAGTTGCTGTTCGTCAATCGGATGATCAACCTGCTCGATATCGGCGGCCGCGCCGGTGTGATCGTGCCCGACGGCGTCCTTTTCGGTTCAAGCAACGCCCATAAGGCGCTGCGTGAGATGTTGTTGGAGCAATGCGAGCTGCAGGCTATCGTCTCCATGCCGTCAGGGGTGTTCAAGCCGTACGCCGGGGTGAGCACAGCAGTGCTTGTCTTCGTCAGAGGAGGGAAGACGGAGCGGGTGTGGTTCTACGATATGCAGGCCGACGGATATTCGCTTGACGACAAGCGGGAGAAGACCGAAGCGAACGATATCCCTGACGTCGTAGCGCGCTGGAAGGAGTGGGATCACGGGCAGGATACTGTGCTGCCTCAGTTTGAGGATCGCAAGGCTAAAGCGTTCTACGTGCCGGTCGAGGAGATCGTTGAGAACGGCTACGACCTCTCGATCAATCGCTACAAGGAGATTGAGTACGAAGAGGTTGAGTACGACCCGCCAAAGGTCATTCTGCAAAAGCTTCGCGACCTGGAGGACGAAATCCACAAGGATCTCGATGAGCTAGAAGGAATGTTGGGATGAAGCACAGTCTGCCAAGTGGATGGAAGATGACCCGGCTTACGAACGTGGGCAGGGTTGTCACCGGCACAACTCCCTCAAAGAAGCGCGCTGAGTACTTCGATGGTGATGTTCCCTTTGTAACCCCAAGTGAACTAGACAAGTTTAGCCCCATCGTTGAGACTCCGACAGCACTGACAGAACTTGGCGGCACCAAAGCCAATCTTCTTCCGGTGGGGTCGGTGTTGGTTAGCTGTATAGGGTCGCTTGGCAAGGTGGGAATTGCTGGCGTAGAGCTTGCCACCAATCAGCAGATCAACGCCGTTGTTCCAAATGCGAAAACGACTGACTCACGCTACTTGTTTCAGTTTTGTCGCACTCTAAAACCGGTCTTGGAACATATCGCACCATCTACAACGCTCAAGATTGTGAAGAAGAGCCGATTCGAGGCTTTGCCAATCCCCCTTCCTCCCCTCCCCGAGCAGCGGCGGATTGCCGCCATCCTCGACAAAGCGAACACCGTCCGACGCAAACGCCAGCAGACCCTCGACCTCGCCGACCAATTCCTCCGCTCCGCCTTCCTCGACATGTTCGGCGACCCCGTCACCAACCCCAAACGCTGGCCCGTCAAGAAGCTAGGAGATCTTGCCGATATCCGATCAGGTGTGACAAAAGGACGAAAGCTCGGCGAGTCCAACACCATCTCAGTTCCGTACATGCGAGTTGCCAACGTGCAGGACGCGAGGCTGGATCTATCGAACATCAAGGAGATCGAGATTCGACCAGACGAACTGGAGAAGTATCGGCTGCATTCAGGGGACATCCTCCTGACAGAAGGAGGCGATCCTGACAAACTTGGAAGGGGAGCAGTTTGGACCGGCGAAGTGGAGCCTTGCGTCCATCAGAACCACATATTCAGTGTTCGAATCACTAGCATGGTGGCAAAGCCACACTATCTATCAGCACTAATCGGGAGCGCCTACGGCAAGCGTCACTTCTTGCGCATTGGCAAACAAACGACTGGAATCGCAACAATCAACAAGACCCAGCTTCGAGAGTTTCCAGCTCTTCTGCCGCCAATCGAACTGCAGGAGAAGTACGCAGCTCTGGTAGCTCGATTTGTCGATTCATCTCTTCGGTTCGAAGGTGCTCAAGATGCGCAAGAAGATCTACTGGAAGCGCTTACCCAGAGTGCTTTCAGCGGAGCGCTCCCGAACGCAGAGGAGGTGGCTGAACCAATTCCCAGCAGGACAGCTCTCCTTGATACATCTGCCTTCAAGGCTTTGAGTCGAGATGCATTGCTGGCAGCAAGGGAGAACGGCTGGCACTTGACCACATCGCCATGGTGCTTCTTCGAGCTCCTTTGCCATTTTGATGAGGAACCTGACTTCGCCAAAGCAAAGGGGCACCTCATGAAGTTTCGAGGAATCGAAATCGTGGACAAGCCGCTCGATCGTTCCGTGGCAGCCTTGCAGCCAGCCAATGTTCCTCGCATTTGGAGTTCAGATCTCGTCTATGCAGCCCTCGGCGCAATTGATGCTGCAAACTCTGAGGATGATCTGGCCATGTCCGTGCTCGTGGACGAAGCTGGCAATAACAGAGGACCACTCAAAGATCTTGCAGATCATGTGCGCCGAATACTGGATGGAGAAGAGCGCACATTTCAGCGTCATATGACAACCCTGATTGCGGCTCTAAAGACCGCTGGAGGCATCGCCCGAACTTCAAAGGCAAATCATGCTGTCATCATTGAGCGAGTCATAGCAGAAGGCCTACCGCTCCCTGATACACAGAGGCTTGATTACTCGATTGTCGATCACGATCTTGGACTCAAGCACTCCTATTGCTTCTGGGCGTACATGCTGCTTCAAGCGATCATGCTTCAGCAATCAGGGCAGCATACCTGCGGCACCAATGATTTGGAAGATGGACAGCTATGTGGCTACATACCGTTGGACCAGCAATTGTGGGTTATTGCCGGAGACAGGCAATTACGGAAGCGGCTCACGGAAACTCGTGAATTGCTGATTGCTGTCGCACTTGGTGATCGCGCATGTTTCGAAGTTGCATTGCCTGATCTGCTTCTTCAAGGAGGACAGCCTTGAGTGAGAACTCAGCAGCTCCTCTGTATGTATTCCTGGATGAGGGGGGCAACTTTGACTTCTCTGCAAACGGAACCAAGTATGTGACGCTAACATGTGCCTCTGGTACGCGTCCGTTTCCATGGTTTGGACCACTTGCTGGTCTCCGCTACAACCTGCTGGAAGCAGGGTGGGATCTGGAGCGCTTTCATGCGTCCGAGGATCACTGGAAAGTTCGGCAGCAGGTTTTCGATGTCATCTCAACTCACGTGGAGGATCTACGTGTTGACTCACTCGTTGTCGAGAAACGAAAGACGGCTCCCGTTCTCCAACCAATTGAAGTATTCTACCCACGCATGCTTGGGTACCTTCTTCGCTACGTCATCGAAAGCGGTATTCGGAAAGGGTTCCAGCAGGTTCTTGTGATTACAGACACGCTTCCTCATAGGAAGAAGAGAAAAGCCATTCGCAAGGGGATTCAGTTGACGCTACCCTCAATGCTTCCCGACGGTGCTTCGTATGAAATTCTGCATCACACATCACAGTCCTGTATAGGACTTCAGCTTGCAGACTACTGCAATTGGGCAATCTACCGCAAATGGAACGATGGCGACGAGACAAACTACTCAAGGCTTCGATCAGCGGTGGCCAGTGAGTTCGATATTTTTCGTTCCGGGAAGACGTACTACTATTGACTCACAACAATGACCGCCCTGACTACCCTTGCGGGAGAGCCCCCTGGGCTCTTGTCATCAGGGCGGAACCTTTTCTTCTGACATTCTTATAGCACTTCGTGCCCGAAATGTCAAGTGCGTGGTTCCGCACGTGGTGTGCAAATATCCCAAGCGAGCTCGCTCCTTGCCTGAGCTCTTTCATTCATATGACTCGGCGGCTGCGGGGGCAAGTCTTTATTCTTGGTGTTCGCCGTGTGGGTGAACACCAAGAATCTCTCGAATCTTCGGCAGGGGCTACCCCTTGCCGGCCCAAAGTCCCCCACCGTTTTCGGGCTCGACTGACCACTGTGTGCGAACCGAAGACCAGATCATGTGTATCTACGCGCCCTTGGTTCACGAAGATCGATTGAGATAATCCTGACCTCGTGCCGCTGCTTCAAATGTCACATCAACGTCCTCATCCACCTTTGGATATACAAGGATCGCTGACGGTTGACAATTTTCGCGTAAAGCGCAAAGATAGATATATAGAACTGCGCTGCTGTATGCAGCGGGAGATGAAGGATGTCCCTGAATGTGACCGTTCAACCAGAGCTGCTTCGTTGGGCCAGGCAGCGGGTTTCCCTGTCTCCAACACAGTTGGCGAGTAGTATGAAGGTGCTCTCGGTCTACAACGGTATCTTTAACTTGCTCATTCTCCAGGGAGCGCGAGATTGGATGACAGGCAAGGTACCACAGCAGCGCGATCTCGACCACCACATCGGTCCAGCGTCTTGGGAGGGCAAGAAATATCTCAGGAAGGGCAGTATGCACACGATCCTCAATCGTATGGCGCTGACCGCTGATACGAACTGTAACGTTATCAACGATCGCCTGCCGAACGAGTACCTGTCGGACCTCATCGCCAGCAGCAGCGCGGACCAGGTGCGCGACATATTAGCATCGCACTTCATATCACTAACGGCCCAGGACATTCTGTTGCGAGACCAGTTCGGGCCGGATGATTATGAGGCATCTATTGCGGAGCACAAGCGGACCATTATCGAGGCGGTCGAGAACCTTTTAATTAAAGAGAGACTGCATCCATCGATAATCCTGCGCGAACTTGATCGAAGCATTGAGGAGACCGAATTAAGCCTTCGCCAGATTATTGCAGAAGCCCTAGTGAATGATCCCGAGCAGTTTCCCCCGCACATCGCCCAGAAGTTGGATGAAAGCATCCAAGAAGCGGCTAAGAAGAACATCGCTGTCGATGTAGAGAATTTCCATGAACTTGGTGCCAGGCCCGGGTTCGCCGATTTGCGCAAGTTTCAGGATATAATCACATCCAAGGCCACTAGGACCCAGCTTGACCCTCCGTTCGTGAATAAGGAAACTCTCAGCACTGAGTTCGGGCAGCCAGTAGAACTGAGAAACCGTATTCGGCACAGCCGCACGGTCGATGAGATTACACGCAAGGAAGGCGAAGTGGCGATTCTCTGGTTCAAGGAGGAGTTGACCAAGTGACCACAACGCCTGAACAGATAGACATTTGGCGAAGTGCCGCCTCCGAAGACCAGCGGTTGGAGTTCAAGGAAGCAAAGACGCAATTCGATAATCGTAAGCTCTACAAGTACTGTGTAGCCCTCGCGAATGAAGGTGGAGGTCATCTGCTTCTCGGCATCGCTGACAAGCCACCGCGCCCCGTAGTGGGAACGGCGGCTTTCAATGATCCTGTTGAGATGGCTGAGAAACTTTTTCAGGCGGTTGGTTTCCGTGTCGACATTGAAGAAGTTGCACATGCTGATGGTCGAGTCCTCATCTTTGATGTTCCTCCCCGTCCACGTGGCACCGCCTACCATCTGGATGGCGCATACTTGATGCGTTCGGGCGAGAGTCTTGTGCCTATGAGCGAAGATCATCTCCGACGAATTTTTGCCGAAGGCGGTCCCGACTGGCTTGAACAACCAGCCAGGGAGAACCTTTCGGCCGAGGACGTGATTGACTTGCTTGACACGCAAGCTTTCTTTGAACTGCTTGGCCTTCCGTATCCGACCGACCGTACGGGGGTCATTGGTCGTCTGGAACAGGAAAGACTGCTTGATCATTCTGCGAATGGTTATTCCATACGTCGTTTGGGTGCAATTCTCCTGGCTAAGAGAATGCAGGACTTCCCTGATCTGTTGCGCAAGGCACCGCGGATCGTGGTCTACTCTGGAAACTCCAAACTGGAAACGAAGCTGGATCAGCCGAGCACTAAGGGATACACGGTCGGATTTCAGGACCTGGTGAGGTTTGTGATGAACCAACTTCCCCAGAACGAGGTCGTCGAGGACGCGCTTCGCAAGGAAGTAAAGCTTGTACCTGAAATAGCTATCCGTGAATTGGTTGCGAACGCGCTCATCCATCAGGACTTCTTGATAGGTGGCATGTCGGTAATGATCGAGATCTACTCCGATCGTGTTGAAATCTCCAATCCTGGCGAGCCGATTGTCCCTGTTGAGCGCTTTATTGATGGATATCAGTCGCGCAATGAGCGACTGGCCGACTTCATGCGGCGATTCGCCATCTGCGAGGAGAAAAGCAGCGGTATTGACAAAGTGATCCAGGCTGTTGAGACCTACCAGTTGTCTGCACCTGATTTCCACGCCACGTATCGCCGCACCGCGGTCATTCTGTTTGGCCACACATGTTTCAAGGATATGGACGCCGATGCCCGTGTCCGAGCCTGCTACCAGCACTGCTGTCTACGTTACGTCCTGCAACAGAAGATGACCAACCAGACCTTGCGTGAACGCTTCAGGTTGCCCGAGACAAAGACGGCCCTTGTTTCGCAGACCATCTCAGCAACAGTGGATGCAGGAATGATCAAACCCTCCGATCCGGAGAAGACATCCACGAGATACCGGAGCTATGAACCAATATGGGCATGACATCTTGTTTAAAAGCAAAGCCTTTAAATTGGGCAGAAAATGCGGAACTGCCTGCCTGACAACGGCTTGCTTATTTAAACGCAAACCTTCACAGGTATGCGAGTAACGCTGAGAAAGAAGAGGACGAACGTAAGCGATGTGAGCGATAGGCTTCTCAGAAAAAAACTTGAATCCTGTCTCTGGCGGTGGCTACACTGCTTGAATAGCTTGAGGGTCATATTCCCCGCCGCTTGCGGCGTAAGATTTTCATGTGAGCGAGTATGTACATAGAAGTCACAATATGGAAGAAGCTAGGGAATTACGTAAGAAGCCAATGCAAAGAATATCAGCAGCTACACGAAGATGGGCAACTAATGCTCTTCTGAAAATACTCCGCTGCTTGCGGCGGGGTAGTTTATCCGGGAGTCGGAAGAAAAAGGAAAGATCGTTTCTAAATGACGGCTGTGTATAAACGTCTACATTCCTGGCGTAAGGGATAAACGATGATTCGTGAAGCGGAGCTCCGGCGACGTGCTGCAAGCCGGGGGATTGATCCGATGATCTTGAACCTGGATTACGCCTTAGGATGGTTCTTAGCCGCTCTATATGCTGCCAATCATCTGAAAGATCGTCTCCGTTTCACGGGCGGGGCCAAAGCAACGGGATAGGATACCACTTCTGCTAGAAATGGACTAGCTTTTCAGATACTCCTTCAGGTCGCGGTAGAAGTTCTCATGTCCGCCGACGGCATAGATGTAGATATCCTTGGCGCCTTCATCTACCTCATACGCCAACAGGTACAACCTGCCAAGAAAGCCGAACTTGTGGACCCTTACGTT
>JAUVYF010000128.1 GCA_030603215.1 Candidatus Bipolaricaulota bacterium | reverse complement strand
ATCGTTCGTAGCGTGGGAAAACAGGGACAGACCTCAACCACGGATGCACACGGATATACACGGATTAAGAAACCACAACAGACAATTAGAAGAGGGTTAAAATCAGCGTCCATCAGTGTTAATCCGTGGTCGGAATGTGTATCAGTGTTCAGTTATTCACAACAAGCTTTTCAGCTCTCAGTTCTTACCATTCAACCAATTAACTATTCAACTCGCCTTTTCTCGGCTCCCAACTCCCGACTGGTTCTTATCACTCATCACCCATTACTGTCTCTTCCTCCCCCTCCCTTTAATTCCCTCCTTTACCCCATGTAGTAACTCCAATCCTACTACTACACGGGGCGAGGTCGGGGAGGGAAGATTGCAAGACATCCCTCTCCCTCTATGAAGGGAGAGGTTAGGTGAGGGTGAGAAAGCAGTAATCAGTCTTCAGTTATCAGTTGATCCTTACCATTCACCACTCACTATTTACTATTCACTGTTCTTCTTGGCGTGCTTTGCGTCTTTGCGAGAGGATAGGTTGTTGAGTCTTTCTCTAGGTTACCTTGCCTTAACCGTGAGGAACAACAATAATAGAGATAGTGCGGTAGTATCAATGTATGTGTCAACCGCCACACAGGAGGAATAAAATGATAAGAGGGATAGTATTGGCCGGAGTAATTCTTCTTGCGTTAGTTTTGGTTCCAACTGCTTCATTTGCGGGGGAAAGTTTGGCTATTTATGCCGGAGGAATTGCCTGTGTTGAGGAGTCTCGCACGGTTCTACTGGTAGGCGGAGACGGTGAAAGGCTGCGACTGGATAACATGCCAAGTCGGCTTATTCCTTCTTCGCTTCAGGTTGATTGTGATGGTGAGATCCTGGCTCAGGCTTTTTATTACACATCACCAGGGCGAATATTGGCCGCACAGATTGGTGAGCCGATACAGCTGGAAAGTGAGGGCAAACTCTACTATGGCACACTGCTTGCAGTTGGCGAATGGCTCACGCTAAGAGATGAGAATGAAAGGATTCACTTTATCGCGAATCCGGAACGAATTGAGATTGAAAACAGAAATGAGCTTGCCCTTAGCCCCTACGTGGAGCTGACGGTGAGCGGCCAGCGAGCCGGCGTTGAGCCGATCAAGCTGCTTTACTTGACAGAGGGAATCACTTGGAAGGCGAGCTACATCGGAGTTCTTAGCCAAGATGAGGCAAGTCTTGCCCTGGATGCATGGATTTCTGTGAGTAATGGCTGTGGCCGGGATTTCACCGACGCGATAGTGAAGCTTGTTGCTGGCGACGTAAACAGAGAGGCACAGACTGTATTATATGCACGTAGTGCCATGGACTTAGAGACCGCGCCGAAGACATCGCTCAGCGGAGAAACAGCATTTGAGTATCATGTTTATAGGGTTCCTGGTAAGCTTAGCATTGCCAACGGAAGATCGAAACTCTTTCCGTACACAGCTTCGGCATCGGTCGGTGTGAATAAGACGTATACCTATGATGGTGCCTACTATGATGGCGTAAGAGTGGCTCTGGAATTTGTAAACAGTTTGGTAAACGGGCTTGGCAACGCTCTTCCTGGAGGGGTGGCTCGTATCTTCCAGCAACAATCTGATGGCACAACTTTGTTTATCGGCGAAAGCAGGATCATGGATACACCGGCAGACGAGCAAATCAGTCTGGAAGTAGGAGGCGCGTTCGATCTTGTAGGCAAAAGGATTCAGGTATCGAGAGAACAAGTTGCTTCGTCTACATACCGGGAAAGCTATCTGATCACCCTGGCTAATCACAAGGAAGAAGCAGTATTGATCAGCGTTGTTGAGCACCCCGGAGGTTCGTCCTGGGAGATCCTTTCGTCATCCGAAGGTTATGAGAAGGTGGATTCCGATACAATTTGTTTTTCAGTGAATGTCCCTGCCGGAGAGAAGAAGGAGGTTAGCTACACCGTTGAATATCGCTACTGAACAACTCAATGAAGAGGAGATGCTGCAACGCTACAAGGAAGCGGTAGAAAAAGTGCTTCCTCGCTTGCCGGTGAAAAATGGTGTGGTTGATATCGACTCACTCTGGGTAGAGCTCTCCATTCCATACAGTCTCTTGCGGGAGATTATCTCGCGGAAGGATCTTGCTCTTCCCGATAACGTGAAGAGGATTGAGATGAAGTCGTGTTTAGGAGAGGAGAGTGAGAAGACAACAGGGCAAGAGAGATGAGCCAGTGATAAGATTCGGAACGGATGGCTGGCGCGCTGTTATCGCGCGAGATTTTACGTTTGATAACGTTGCGCGCGTTGCTCAAGCGGTAGCGAAATTCCTTGTATCACCAGCCCGTAAGGAACTTGCTATCTATCGCGATTGGGGTGCGGAATATCGCCCAGGAACAAGTGGCGTAGTTGTTGGTTACGATATGCGATTTCTATCCTATGAATTTGCCCACTACTTTGCCCGGGTCTTACACAAGAATGGGATTCCGGTGGTCGTAAGTGAGTCTCCAGTGCCCACTCCGGCTCTCTCATATGCAGTGGTTGATGGCTCCTATGCGGCAGGGATCATGTTCACCGCCAGTCACAACCCAGCGATCTATAACGGGATCAAGTATAAGGCAGAATATGGAGGTTCCGCTCCTGGTGAGGTTACCTGTGAGGTGGAGAGACTTCTTCCGATCAAGGCTCCTCATCTACGCTCATCAGAAGGAGGAATAGAGGAAATAGGGTTGAAACAGCCGTTGCTTGCCAAGATTCGTACCTTGATCGACCAGGATCGGCTTACTGCTAACCCGCTGCAGGTAGTAGTGGATTCTATGTATGGGTCAGGGCAAGGTTATGTGGGACAACTTCTTTCCGAATATGGTGTGCCGTGCATAGATATTCGCGCGAGACGGAACGTGCTATTTGCTGGCAAGAAGCCTGAGCCACTTGAGAAGAACCTCATTCCACTGAGAGCAGTGATTGCCTCCATGCGCAAGCGAGGAATGCCTCTTATTGGGGTAGCTACGGATGGAGATGGTGACCGAATCTCGGCGATGGATGAGAAGGGTGGGTTTATTGATGCTCATCGTACCTTTGCCCTGATTCTCCGTTATCTGGTGGAAGAACGAGGCTGGCGAGGTGCGGTTGTCAAGTCGTTCGCGCTCACCGACATGACACAGGATATTTGTAGAGAGTACAATTTGGAAGTGATCGAGGTTCCAATCGGATTCAAATATGCCTGTGAACAGATACTGAAACATGATGTTCTGATCGCTGCTGAGGAGAGTGGCAGCATTGCGGTACAAGGGCACATTCCCGAGCGAGACGGCATTTTGTGTTCGATGCTTCTGGCAGAGCTTACAGCGAGCAGGGGACGGCCGATAAGCGAGGTTGTAGAAGACATGTTCACTGTTTTTGGTCCGCACGTTTATCGTCGCCATGATGTTGAGGTTGAAGGGCGAAAGCAAGTAGTGGCCAAATTACGGGAGAACCCACCGGAAAAGTTTGCGGGACGCAGTGTTCGTTCGGTTGACACCCTTGATGGTGTCAAGCTGAGATTCAAGAAAGGCTGGCTCTTATTTCGGGCGTCAGGAACCGAACCAGTCCTGCGTCTTTACTGCGAAATGCCAACAGAGAGAGACGTGTACGAGCTATTGCAACAAGCGGAGCGATTAGCGCTGGGAGAGTTGACTTTATGGTAAAGCGGTATGATTTCAGGATTATTGAGGAGCGCTGGCGCGATTTCTGGCGTGAGAATGGTTTTTTCCGCGCGGATACCTCCGATACGAAGCCCAAGTTTTACTACCTAAATATGTTTCCTTATCCATCTGGCTACTTGCATGTAGGTCATGGACGAAACTA
>JAUVYF010000149.1 GCA_030603215.1 Candidatus Bipolaricaulota bacterium | reverse complement strand
CGACGTTAACGACAACAGGGAGAAAGGCAGTTATCAGTTATTCAGAAATAGCTATCAGCCGTCAGCGATCAGCTTTCAGTTCCCCTCATTTGATCATTCAACTATTCAACCATTTAACTATTCAACTGATTTTGGCTCCCGGCTGCCGACTCTCGACTGCCGACTCTCGACTGCCGACTGGCTTTTCACCCATCACAATTTAAAGATATGCGTCCCCGGAATTCTAATCAGGCACTACGAGTTTGTCACTACACGCTAGAGAAGTGAGAGATTGCGTAGGACTGCTTTACTGTGCGATCAGCGTGATCGCGAAACGTGTTCATGAGACAATGACATCCTGAGAATGCGGGCCTGACCCTACGAGAGTGTTAATCAACCATCAGCAGGATTGCTTGCATGGGCTAGCTCTTTTCACTTGACATTCTGTCCATCTCTGTGATATAGTGATGGTAATCCAGTTTTCTGGAGGTGGATCGCCCGAGTAGGGCGAGCGTGAGGAGGCCCTAAGAAGGGCCTTTTCATTTGGGGAACAAGACTTTTCCATATCCCTCCACTTGTCTATTGTATAGATGGCGATTGAACTTATCGTTAACTACTTCCAGAATTCGTTTGGCAAAGGGGGCTAGCGGGCCCTGCACTCTGCCTTTTTCGATGAGGACTCCTTTCCGTAAGGGATTCGCTAAGAGATCAGCAAGCTGTAAACCCGCAATGTTGGCTGATTTCGGCTTGACTTTAAGTTCTTTGCTTGTGAGTGCTTGTTGGAAGCAAACAGCCTTCGTAACCCACGCGCCTTGTTCATATACTCGGGTATATGAGTCTTTAAGTAGACAGTCCTCATGTCCACCCCGGCTTTCCGCCATCACGTCTCCACAGCGGTTAACGTGATTAAGAAACCCGCAGTAGCGCTGAAGTAGAAAAGCCATTGCCAGGTGGTATGGATGGGCAGGTGCTGGATATTGAGTCTTCAGTTCCTTTTTGTCAATGACCACCGCGACGATCTTAAACTCAACACGCCTGATCAGCGCCAGCAAGTCGTGATCGAACGCTTGCGCCTTATCCGCATCACGAAGGCGCCAGAAAGCCCGACGCCGATTGATGATGTCCTCCCGATGAAGGATGATCGGCTCGTCCGGATTGTGCGGAATATGGCGTTGCTTAAAAGTCTCCAACTCTTGGTGGAAAAGGTGGTAGTTTCGGCCTCGAAACCAGCAACCTAAGAGACAGAGGTAACGATGGCCTTCTTCTTCCAGGTGCTTGAATACATGATCTCCAGATTCGTCGATGTATAGCCGGAAACGCTCTTCCGGATCAACTGGGCGTTTCACTTGAAAGCAGGCAGGGTTCATCGTTCGTACCAGCAACCTTGAGTGGCATCCTCATGGGGGAATTCTCCTCAACGATCTTGATCTCCCGATTGGCAACAATTATTCTTCTCGTTACCCGATAATAGCACAAACCTCTCTCACCTGGTAGATCAACACAGCAGGAAGGTCAAGGTGACAGCTTTCGTCGCAATAGATGTCAAAGATTTGGGCCATGGCTTCGACCTCCTTGACCGATGCTGGTGCGGACACATTCAATTGGCTGGGTGTTGCCAGAATTCCCTGTCGGCAAATGACTCACGTGACCCTGACTGGCTCCAGCACATTCCAAGGCCGATCTCTCTCAGCTCGCCACAGTGCATAGAGACCTGAGGATCGTGTACTCGCCGAGGCCCAGACAATATCGACTTCCTTGGGTAGTAGCATTGGTAAACCTGATGGTTTCCCTTTGTTGATGGCGTACCATGGAGCATAGAAGCGGGAATCAATGCAGACGAACAAATGCTTCTCAGGATACCCCGTCTCCCATAGTTTCCGATGGTTGTCTTGCTTTTGGGCTTCCTGTAAGACAGCGCGATCAACCTCTCTCGGATTTGATACCGTTCCCTGTCCGGGAAGCAAAATGCCGATTCCCGGTGTCTTCCATTTGAAAACATTTCCGACTTCAATTTGAAGATCTTCCACTAGTCGCCGGGCAGCTGGTGATTCAGGCAGATCACGGTAAGCGGAGAAGCAGTTTTTCCCTTCGGCCTCTACCTCGGCAAGATAGGAGTCGATATGACGCCGAATGCTGTTGATTCTTGCCTCTAAGGTCGGGTGGACGATCCAATCATTGCGACAGTGGTGACGCGGTACGAAAGAGCCACCCTTTCTCTTGTTTAGTATCGCTGCTACGGTACCTTCAATGCGCTCATCTTTTGCAGCAGTCACTTCAACGGCAGCTAGTCTCCCGTCAGGGTAGAGGAGGTCGAAGTCGTAGTTACCATGAGCCTGTTCAAGATGGAACTTCATTCTGGAACCAGGTATTACATGCTCAATAACTGCTTTGGCTAGTACCTCACATTCATCCATAGGAGCGGGCCTCACGAGCACGATTTATAGAGCGAATCTGGCTAACAATGATTGTGCACCTCTGCAACATAGTACGTCGAAGAGCGGCGGGTGCCAACTCGATTCCTGCGAATTTGTGGGACATAGACCTCATTTCAGGCTGCTCCTTAAGGAATCAAGCTGAAGGCAGGTACCAGGTATCAGATATTAGGTATCAGGAAGAAAGGAAGCTTTCAGTCGTCAGACCGTTCGTAGTTAAGGATAAGAACGCATAGACCGTGTGTAGCGTTGGAACCTGTGTCCAACGTCAAACTACACATGTTTTCAGCAATTAGCTCGCGATTCCTTACTCAACCAATCAACCAATCAACTACTTAACTCGCCTTTTCTCGACT
>JAUVYF010000143.1 GCA_030603215.1 Candidatus Bipolaricaulota bacterium | reverse complement strand
ATGTGTTTGCCCGTATTGGATTGGTCATCATCGGGGCAGACACGCAAGACAGGTGGGCAGACACGTAGGTCTGCCCCTACGAGGGTGATAATTCCGTGTATGTGGTTTGGCATCACAACGAATTGGTCGGTCTGTACCGTGGGGAATTTGTGGTTCAATTTCAACCACCATTTCTCCCCCCTCCCTTTGATTCCCGCCCTCGATCGGGGAGGGAAAAAGTGTGAGGTGTAACGTCCCTCGGTGGGGAGGAAGAAAGTGGTGAGGGGATGTCATGAGAAGGAATTGTTAGCTCAAACCCTTTGACTATAAGGAACCCCGGGATGCAGGAAGGGTTTACACCATACTTATTCTTGGGTTTTCTCAGCGTCCTCTGCGCCCTCTGCGGTTAAATGTATCTGTCTTTAGCATTTAGATGTCTTTGCTTTTCACCCATCACTCATTACCCATCACTTATTACTGTCTTTGCCTGCGTTCTCTGCGGTAAGATGAAGTAAGGGCAGTTCGCGAACCGCCCCTATCTTATGGAGCCTAGGGGACTCGAACCCCTGGCCTCTTGCATGCCATGCAAGCGCTCTCCCAGCTGAGCTAAGGCCCCGATATCTTACCTTCCTTCTTACCAGATTCTTCTCCCAATTTCAAGCTTTCGCAGAACCGAAATGCGCCACAAAGCCCTTACAGACAGGTTGTTCAGATCCATACACTCCAGTTAGCGAACCACAATGCTTACCATGCGCCCTGGAACCGCAATCACCTTGACAAGCTCTTTCCCCTTGATCCGTTCGGCAACGGCTGAGGAATCCAAGGCGGCCCGCTCAAGCGCACTGGCATCACGACTTATTTCAATGGGAACCCTCACTCGCGCGCGAAGCTTCCCATTAATCTGTACCGGGATCTCGACTGTTTCCTCCTCAAGCGCCTCAGGCAAGAAGCTGGGCCATTTGTTTTCGAGTACTGCGTCACTATGCCCAATCTCTCGCCACATTTCCTCGCAGACAAACGGAACAAAAGGTGAAAGCATCAGCACTAACCCCTCGATGACTTCTCGCACCAACGCATCGTATGGCTCTTGTTGCACATATCGCCCAAGCTCATTTACAAGTTCCATAATTGTGGCAACAGCCGTATTGAAGCTGAACCGAGTGCCGATATCCTCGGTCACCTTTTTGACGGTGTAATGATAACGCCGCCACAGAGCCCGATCAGGTTCATCCAGATCAGCGGTATCAACAGATTGACGGACGTCTGCAACTTTCTCGGCCTGAGAAAGAACTAGATTCCACAGCCGATGAAGGAAACGCAGTGCCCCCCGCACTCCTTCTTCGGACCACTCGATATCCCGATCGGGCGGACCCATAAACAATGTATACAGCCGTTCTGTGTCTGCACCGTAGCGTTCTATTATCTCTGTCGGAGCAACCACATTTTTCTTTGACTTGGACATGGAGAAGTTCGAAACCTCTACCTGCTTGCCACACTGTGGGCAGCAACCATGCTTAACTTCATGAGGGTACAGCCAACCATGCTTGGGGCAGTGGTAGGCATTGTGACAGACCATTCCTTGAGTAAACAGTCGCTTGAACGGTTCATCAAAACCAACGCAACCCAGATCGTGCAGCGCTTTGGTGACAAATCGCGAATAAAGAAGGTGAAGAATCGCATGTTCGACTCCGCCAACGTACTGATCGACCGGAAGCCAGCGGTCTACATCCTCCTTAACAAATGGCTGTTTCTGGTCGTGCGGTGAGATGTAGCGCAGGTAATACCAAGATGAATCCACAAATGTATCCATTGTGTCGGTATCTCGCTTAGCTCGGCCACCACAATCCGGACAGATTGTCTCCGCATAACCCGAAACATCGGCAAGCCCCTTCTTTCCGATGAATTCGACTTCTGGGAGCAACCCGGGCAAGTCTTCTTCAGGGACAGGAACAACACCACATTTGTCGCAGTAGATGATTGGGATTGGCGCTCCCCAGTACCGTTGGCGGGAGATCAACCAGTCATGCAGCCGGTAATTCACCATCCCGCTGCCTACGCCCTTTTCCTCCAGCCAACCGATTATCTTAGTTGTGGCTTCTTTCCCTGAACTTCCGCTGAACGATCCAGAGTAAAGCATCTCTCCATGGTCAGCGTGACAAAGCAAGTCAGAGTAGGATTCGCGATCGACAAGTATCTCCATCGCTGTGCGTCTTCCCCGCAGACCCGGCTCAAGCCTGTGACAACGGGCGACAATCTCGAGATCCGATTCCACGGAATCAAGGGCAATAGCCTTATCCTCGAAGATGAAAACAAATCGTGATCCAACTATCTCGCCCCATTTCCCTGGCAGCAGATAACCACGGACTAAATTGATATAGGAATCGATCTGCTTCTTCTCCAAGCTAATCAATAACGCTCCCTTCTCCTGTTCAAAGGAAATCCCAGCTTTGCGTAGCGCGTCGGAAGTTCCTTCCCTTACCGTGCCATGCTGGATAAATGCCTTGGCTTGTTCATCCAGCCGATCAATTACAGGAATTATTGGGAGCCCAAATTTGATCGCGAACTCGAAATCACGCTCGTCATGAGCAGGCACAGCCATAATCGCGCCGGTTCCATAGGACATCATCACGTAATCAGCGATCCACACCGGAATCTTCTCTTCGTTGACAGGGTTGATTGCATACCCACCGGTAAAAACACCGGTCTTTTCTCGTTCGAGCGACTGTCGATCCAGCTCTGTCTTTGTGCCTGCTTCCTTCCGACAAGCTTCCACCGTCTCACGCTGTTGTCGATCAGTCAGCCTATCCACAAGGGGATGCTCAGGCGCTAACACCATGAACGTTGCCCCCCACAGCGTATCGGGCCGTGTGGTAAACACAGGAATTTCATCCCCTTGTTCAGTACGAAAACAAACCCTTGCCCCCTCGCTTCTGCCGATCCAGTTTGCCTGCATCTTCTTGACGTTCTCCGGCCAATCGGGAAGATTGTCCAGATCCTCGAGCAAACGATCGGCATATGTTGTAATCTTGAAGAACCATTGATCGAGCGTCTTCTTTTGCGCAGGAG
>JAUVYF010000099.1 GCA_030603215.1 Candidatus Bipolaricaulota bacterium | reverse complement strand
CGATCTCCGCGTCCTCTGCGGTTAAGCAGTGTCTTTTCTCTTTAGCAATGAGTGAAGGGTTTGGGCTTATACCTCTTTACCGGTTTCCTCTGCGTTCTCCGCGGTAACAGCTTTGAAATCAAGACCTGTGCGTGGTTTCTTATCGCTTCTGTCTTTGTCTTACCATTCACCACTCACTACTTACTATTCACTGTTTTTCTTGGCGTTCTTTGCGTCTTTGCGAGAGGCTAAGTTCTTGAGTCTTTCTCTCTGCGCTAGCCTGCCTTAACTGCGAGGAACCAAGAAAAGAGAGAAAAGACGAGTTCATCTATTTATGGCCCAAACAGCTCTGAGATTCGGCGAAAGAGATGGCTCATCGACAGTGCAATGAGAAATCTTGAATGTACTTGATTTTAGAGACTGATTAGCTCGCGCGGGAAAGTGGTCAAGGATTCACAACCGTTCTCTGTGACCAACACATCGTCTTCAATACGTACGCCATACTTATCAGGAATGTAGATCCCTGGCTCAATAGTAAAAGTCATCCCAGGTTGTAGATTGGTCTTATCCCCAGCAACAATGTATGGCGGCTCATGCACTTCTAGACCAAGACTGTGTCCTGTGCGATGAGTGAAATAATCCCCATAACCAGCCTCTTCGATTACGGCGCGTGCAGCCGAATCTACATCCTCTGCCTTAACACCGGGGCTGGCTAGCTTCCGCGCAGCAGCGTTTGCTCCCTTAACTACCTCGTAGACATCTTTCCACTCAGGATCCATTGTGCCAATAGCAAAGGTGCGAGTGATATCCGCCATGTAATTTCCGCATTTGCCGCCGAAGTCAAACAATAGGCAGTCCCCTCCTACAATTTCTCGCTCTCCTGCCGTTCCATGAGGTAGAGTCGCCCGACCGCCCGACAGAACAATAGACGGAAACGCTAACCCATCTACACCTGCGCGAAATAGCTCCATGTGCAGAATACTCTGCACCTCCAATTCGGTCTGCCCTGCACGAATCTGCGTCAACGTAGCGTTTAGCGCCTGTTCAGTTATACGGATTGCCTCTCGAATACAAGTAAGCTCCTCAATGTCTTTGGTCATACGTCCTTCCATCAAGAGAGTGTCTGCCTGCCTTATCTCACAATCAGTCAGGTTCTGCTCTAATTGGCGTAACTCCAACAGCCGCATGCCTCTGTATTCTACTCCAATCCTTTTTCCAGACAGCTTTAGTCTGGCACAAGCCTCGGTAAATGCATTCTCATACCCTTGCGCATCGGTATAGGAGAAAATTCGTGCATCGTAGGAAAGAACCTGATTAATAGCTTTCAGTTCGAGTCGTGGAGCAATAAAACTCGGGGAGCCATCTGCCGAAAAGAAGGCAACAAGTGGACGATCGCCTATCTCACGAGTAAATCCTGTGTTATATGTAAAATTAGCCCCTGGAAGAACCACAACATAGTCCAGGTTATTATCATCCATACGCTGGGACAACGCTGCTACTCTCTGCTGATATGTATTCATCTACTCCCCTTTTCTATAGTCGTACCATAATACACTGCGAGAAGATATGGAAAGTATAGCAGCCTTTCTTACGCTGATCTATACATATGACAAAGAACACCTTTGATCTCTAATCTCCCATTTCGCTCTACCCAGAAAACCTATATAATTGCTGACTAGCGATAGCAAAAAGGGGGAAGAATGGCAAAATATAGGATTTCCTGGCTTCCAGGTGACGGCGTTGGCAGCGAGGTACTCGAAGCAGCAAGAATCGTACTAGACAAGGTTGACTTGGACGCCGAATACATTCACGGAGACGTGGGTTGGGAGTTCTGGAGAACAGAGGGGAACCCATTACCAGAACGGACAATTGGCCTGTTGAAATCGACAAATGCGTGCATGTTTGGTGCGATCACATCTAAGCCCAAGGATGAGGCCGCGGCAGAACTATCGCCTAAACTGCAAGGGAAGGGACTCAGCTACTCCAGCCCCATTGTGACGCTAAGACAGCTGTTCAACCTACACACCAATCTGCGACCTTGCAAAGCCTATCCAGGGAACTCGCTTAACCTACGCGATGACATTGATCTTGTCGTCTTTCGCGAGAATACCGAAGGGCTGTACGCTGGTATTGAGTTTCACCCCATTCCGGAACAGGTGCGAGAAGCGCTCAATACTCATCCGAAGATGCGGCGATTCAATAACACAGCAAACGAAGACATAGCCGTATCGGTTCGTCTTTTCACCCGCGCAGCATGCCAAACAATCGCCCGTGATGCCTTCGAATACGCCAAGAAACACGGTTATACGTCAGTTACAGTAGTGGAAAAACCAAACGTTATTCGTGAAACCTCTGGGTTGATGATCCGCGAGGCACATCGAATCGCGCGGGATTACCCTGAGATTACCCTGAACAAAGCGAATATTGATGCAATGTGCATGTGGTTAGTGAAAAACCCTCAGAACTACAGCATCCTCGTCGCGACAAATCTTTTCGGAGACATTATATCTGACCTTGCAGCACAACTTGTAGGCGGGCTTGGATTTGCCTCTGCGGGAAACATAGGTGACAACTTCGCTTTATTCGAGCCAACACATGGCTCAGCTCCCAAGTACGCCGGACAGTACAAAGTCAATCCCATTGCAACAATCCGTGCTGCCAAGATGATGCTTGACTACCTCACTGAAAAAGAAAAGGCACAACAAGTTGAACACGCAATAGAATTTGTGATCGCTGAAGGGCGTGTTCGTACTTATGACATGGGCGGCAGTTCATCCACAATAGAGATGGCTGAAGCAATAGCTGCTGCTATCCAATAGGAGGTCAATATGGAATCAATCAGCCGCAGGATGGCACAATTTGCTGGCGCTCTCTCCTTTGAAGAAATCCCAAAGAAAGCGCAAAAAGAGGCAAAGCGTTTCCTTCTCGACAGTATCGGTTGCGCGCTTGCTGCGCTCAATAACACAGATATGCAGGCAGCCTACAGCTATATTCAAGCGCTCGGAGGAACGGCTCAAGCGTCCATCATCGGTCATGGAACCCACACCAACATGCCTAATGCTGCGCTCATGAATGCACTGCTTATCCGCGCCATGGATTACAACGACATCTATTGGAAGCAAGATCCCTCGCATCCATCTGACGTCATCTCGGCGGCCCTTGCTCCAGCAGAGTACCAAGGAGCGAGTGGGAAAGACCTGATCGTGGGAATTATTATTGCCTACGAACTTGAAATGCGGATGTGTTTGGTTGCCAATCCAGGTATTCGTGAGGTTGGCTGGCACCATGCAACACTCACGCAATTTGTTAGCCCGCTGGTGGCCGGGCGGATGCTTGGCTTGTCTGAAGACGAATTAGTGGCAGCGGTAGGAATAAGTGGATCGAGCCACTTTACCCTTGGAGGCGTCGTTGCTGGACAACTAACGAATATGAAGAACGCAGCCGACCCAATGGCAACGGAAGCAGGTGTTAGGGCAGCAATGCTAGCAAGAACCGGCTACTCCGGGCCAATAGAGGTATTTGAAGGAAAGGAAGGACTCTTTGAAGTACTCTCCAATGTAAAATGGGATCCCGATGTATTGTTCGACGGGCTTGGGAAGAAATTCCTTATTACCGAGTGCGGGTACAAAGCATTTCCCACCGAGGCTCTCACCCATCAACCAATTACGGCAACCCTTGAGTTGGTGGAAGAGCATAGGATCAGTCCTCACAACGTAAGTGAAGTGATTGTGGAAACAACGACGCGGGGAGCAGACATCCTGTCCGATCCAAGCAAGTATGATCCAACGACAAAAGAAACCGCCGATCACTCTCTTCCTTACTGCATCGCAGTCGCAATAGCAAAGAAAAACGTCCTTCCATCTGATTTCGAAGACGCCGCGCTCAAGAACCCATCCGTGCGGGAACTCTTACCTAAGATAAAAGTTGTTGCCAACCCACAGATCGACAAGCTTTTCCCAAAAGTGAAACGAGCAATTGTGAGCATCAAGACCAAGAATTGGGAAACCTACAGCAAACAAGAAGACTATGCCAAGGGACGAGCAGAAAGGCCTTTATCAAACCAAGAGCTGATCGCTAAATTCCAGGCTAATGCCGAACAAGCATTACCCGAGGATCAACTGAACGAACTTCTCCAAGCCACCCTTAAGATTGATGAATTCAACGATCTGCATGACTACATGCCGCTGCTGTATCGGCAAGGTTGACGGAGGAGGCCGCACTTTGCGCTGGATCTTCGGCTGCAAAAGAGGCTTGAAGCCTAAATAGTGCGGCCGAAAGGCAAGCCCTAGTAATCTGATGATGAGGCTCATTCTATGTCGTATGTCAACACGGCTAGTAGTACCTGGCGTAGGGCAGAAGGATGAGCCTCAACCGCTGAGAAGCGTTAACGGAGAGTGTTTTTCCTGCTTCCTTGGCACCTAGGGCAATAGTAGGTGCGGGTATTAGCGTAGCGGATTTCTGCTATCTTGGTTCCACAAACCAGACATGCCTGTCCGGTGCGTTTGTACACCCCCATGAAATCGCGAACTTCATCGGTAAATAAACTGTCTCCAATGCGAATGCGAATCTGCTCAATTGCATTCTCCAAGATCTTTGTTATCGATCGGCGCAACTGTTCTATCTCCATAGAACAAAGGGTATTCACATAGCGGACAGGAGAGATCTTGGCATCGAACAGGATTTCGTCAGCATAGGTACTGCCGATCCCCGCGATCATCTGTTGATCGGTAAGAAGCCTCTTCGCCTGTCGACGACGCTTCGCCACCATATCAGCTAGTGTATCTACAGTGAGCGCGGAGCTGAGGGGTTCAATCCCCTGTCCCGCTATTCCCTTTACCTGTAGAGGATCTTTCACCATATGCGCCTGCACTAGTTTGACTGGACCGTTTTCGATCAGCCGCAGATCCTCACCGTCTGAGAAGGCAACTATCAGGCTCGTAGCCTTAGTCGCCCGTGTGTTGCCGCGGCAAATGATCAACCGTCCAGCGGTCATAAGATGAATGACCAGGTGCAAGTCTCTCTTGGCTGAAAGGACAAGGTGCTTCCCCCTACGAGAGACTTCACTAAACAAGTTACCATTCAATGCCTCAACTGGCGCTCCCCCCATGCTTAGGACCCCTGGGCGCAATATACGTACCACGCCAATCTCACGACCAACGACCCGACGCTCCAAAACCTCCTTCAACACTTGCAGTTCAGGCAGTTCAGGCATATTTTTCCTCCAGCCGTCACTCTTGCTTCTTGATAGCAAACATGTTTAGTGAGGGCAAGTTGGCCTACATCCGCTATCTATATGAGTAAGCGACAAAGGTCAGATTGCGAAGGTTTCAATGAGAATGAAACGCCCACCAGCGACAACGATGAAATAGCAGTGACATCACAACATGGGAGTGAGCAGCGTACTGACTAAGATCAGTCCGTCTCACGAAGTCTTACTACTGCCTCGGCTAGCTCGCGCACACGTT
>JAUVYF010000150.1 GCA_030603215.1 Candidatus Bipolaricaulota bacterium | reverse complement strand
GCTTTTACTGCTTACTGTATTCTTACTGCTTACTGGTTCCCGACTCCTGAGTCTGGACTATCTTTGTCTCCCCCTCCCTTTAATTCCCTCCCTCGATCGGGGAGGGAAGAGTCTTTAATATCCTTTTCTTCTGCTGACTATGTTGCTTTTCTCCCTTAATCCGTACTCCATTAATCCTTAATCCCGTGTTTCTGACACATCACTCGTCAGCCATTACGGCTTTCAGCGGTCAGCTTTCAGTGCCTCCCATTCAACCATTTCACCAATCAACTATTCAACTCGCCTTTTCTCGGCTCCCGACCGTCCTTTTACCTATCACTGTTCCTCAACATCTGGATGCCGGATCGAGTCCGGCATGACGGTACGCGTCGTCATTCCGGCGGAAGCCGGAATCCAGCGTAATAGTGGTTGTACGTTGCCTACCACCCACCACTTACCACTCACCGTCTTTCAACTCCCGACTGTTTTGTCATCCATCACCGTTTTCCGTCTTTCGACTTTGGACGTTGGACATTGGACTTTGGACTGGCCTTAGGTTACCCATCACTCATCACTCGTTACTGTTTCCCAGCTCTAGGCTGACTCCCATTTCTCTCAGTAGCAGGTAGAGTTTGCAGACAGGAAGACCCATGACGTTGAAGAAATCACCACAGATTCGGTCGATGAACAGCGCTCCTTGTCCCTGAATCGCGTATGCGCCAGCTTTGTCCACATACTCACCGGTATCAAGATACGCCTCGATTTGGTCCTTAGTAAGAGCACACAGATGAACCTTCGTTTTTTCACAGGCTTGCCTGTGCTGCTTGGTCTTAGTTGATAAGATGTATAGGCCTGTGATGACCGTGTGTTCCCTGGCGCTTAGCTTTGTCAACATCCTGCGCGCTTGTTCGCGCGAGTTTGGTTTTCCGAGGATTTCGTCATCCACAACAACTATCGTATCTGCGCCAATTATGATTCCTTCATGTTCTGTTGCTACTTGTCGCGCTTTGTCGCGCGCGACAGAAATTACCTGTTCCTCTGGCGTTCCATTGGCTTTTTCGTCGATCTTGCTGGCGATGGGTATAAACCTGGAGGTAATCTTCTTGAGAAGTTCGATTCGTCGCAGTGAGCCCGAGGCAAGTACAATGGGGATATCCACTGATTCATTTTGTTTAGTTGTTTGAGGTGGACAGGTCACTCTAGAGAGGCGAAGATGGTCTTTGTGCTTCCGTAGTTTAGGGTAAACTGCGCTAGTGAATCCAGGTTGTGTGGGAGAATTATCACACCAGCTGCTACTTCGCCAACTTCTATATAGCTTACCTTACAGAACTCTGAAGTCATCTCGAAGAAAGATGAAGTTGTAACAAAGTAGTAAGAGGTCGTTGACTGCTCTACCCAGAAGTAGTAAGGAGTAAAGCGTGCTCCGGTTAGCGTAAAAGCCCACACCATTATCCCCCCTGTCCCGATAAATGGTTGGAGGGCCAATAAGAGATCGGCCTCCAGCGCACTCTCATTTACCTGTTCTTCCAGGAGTACAAGAAGAAGACGTAGCATTTCACCTTTGTGTTTGATGACCATTGTTCTTACTAGAGATGGAGAGAGCTCAACTAGGCTAGCGATTCTCTCCGCGGAGAAACTGTCCTGACCCGCTAGCTCATCCCATAATATGGCAATCTGTTCTTGTACAGCAAGTTCGACCTCGTTGATAGGGATGATGGGCGGCTCCGGTGTCGTGACGGTTATCCGCGATCTCTCGATGATGTCGAAGCGCGCTCTTGTGCCGTCGTACACAACCCAAAAGGGTCGCGTGGCGTCGATGTGATCCCCCATGACCAATACACCTATACTACAAGATCCCTGTTCAGGCCCGCTTGGATGGGGTTCAAGCTTACCAGAAAGGAACCCTTCGGTGATTTCCACCCAGTCTTCAGATGTGGGAAAAAAGGGTGGACTTCCTTCCTGCTCAATGCTAAACTGACTTGGAAAGAAGTCAAACGAATCTACGGCTAGTTTAACTGTTGGATTAACGTACAGCGCGTTAGCTTCTTCATATGGCGAAAGTTCGTGACTCAGGTCCTCTGAAATTTCGCTATTGAAAGCACGTTTGTTCAGATAGACCAAGAAGAGATCTAGCCTTTGTCCGTTCACTTGAACAGATAGCTGTGCGGAAAGGTCGCCATCAAGTCCAGTTTGAATACCAACCTGCCCACAGCTTGTGATGGCAACTAAAGCGACAATGACAAAAGCGAGAAGGCAAACAACCTCTCCTCGCTTCCAAAAGCGTAGGTTCGTCAACATGAATCCTTCATGATCAGTTCTTAGACAATGTTATTAGGGGTTCTAACCGCACCAACCGCCCCAGCAACCAGCAAATGCGAACATCCAGAAGGTCCAGAAGAAAGCAAGAACCAAGGAACTTGATAACGTTATCAGCATCAGACACCTCCTCTTATAAATTGTTAGTATAGCACAGCTGGGTGATGAAGGCAAGCGACTGATTGTTAGGTTCCTCGCAGTCAACTTAACGTGACCCAAAGAAAGACTCACAAGCTTAGCCTCTCGCCAAGACGCAAAGATAGCAGAGAAAAACAGTGAATAGTAAGTAGTGAGTGGTGAATGGTAAGACAAAGACAGAAGCGACAAGAAACCACGCACAGGTCTTGATTTCAAAGCTGTTACCGCAGAGGGCGCACTTCATGTGCGACGTTCTGTTTAACTCTAAGGAGAGAAGATACTACCTAACCGC
>JAUVYF010000050.1 GCA_030603215.1 Candidatus Bipolaricaulota bacterium | reverse complement strand
ACGGTCCCCGATGCTTCAAGTTCGCGCCGCCGCTGTCCTATTGGGCGAAGAACCTCCATCAGACTCTCAAATACGGCATCCTTCAGATGAGAGTACATCAGCTTCCCTGACTGGAATTCAGCGCGTAGTTCCGCGGCGACGGATCGATCACCTAATAGCTCTCCAGATAGGTCAAGAACCTCAAAGAGATTAGCCACGCCGGGAGACATGATTGTCCCCGGCTCAAGTCCGATATCGGTAACAGCGGAACGGATCTTGCCGCGGATTGAGCGCTCATCCTCCATTACTCCTATGTAGTGGGCCTCTCCCGAGCTCTTGCTCATCTTGATCGTAGGATCGGCGAGAGACATAATGCGCGCTCCCTTTCCCACGATGGGCTCAGGTTCGGGGAAGAACTCCCCAAAACGGGCGTTGAACCGGCGTGCGATCCGTCGGGAAAGTTCCAAGTGTTGTACCTGATCCTCGCCGACCGGAACTCCGGCAGCGCGGTATAGCAGAATGTCCGCTGCTTGTAGAACCGGATAGATGAATAACCCGGCGGAGATAAACTCTTTTCCGGCAGATTTGTCCTTGAATTGGGTCATTCGCGTCAGATCGCCGTAGCTGGTGACGCAGCCAAGGATCCAGGCAAGCTCGGCATGTTCAGGAACAGCGGATTGCGTGAATAAGATTGTTCGCTGTGGATCGATTCCGCAAGCAATCAGATCAAGCGCCATCGAGCGGGAAGCGGCGCGCAACACCTGTGGGTCGATCTCAGCTATTATCGCGTGGTAGTCCACAATACAGTAGACGCAATCGTGATCTTCTTGTAAGGAGGCCCAATTGCGAATTGCTCCAAAGTAGTTGCCAATATGTAGTGTGCCCGTTGGCTGTATGCCGGAAAAGACTCGTTGTGCCATCATTGCCTCCCCGCATTGATCGTGGATTTAAGCGTTAGGCTAAATCTTGTGACAAAAGTATACGCATATCTTACAGTCGCGCTCAAGCAAGTTGATCCATCAGTGGCGAGTAGCGTATGATTCTTGACGGGTGTTAAATGAAGGATGATCTCACCGCAATAATCCTGGCCGCCGGCAAAGGAACCCGCATGAAATCTAAGCGGGCAAAGGTGTTGCATCGTGTCAATGGCTGGCCGATCCTTCGTTATGTTTTGCGGGCCACAACAGAACTGGCTCTCTCCGAATTCCTTGTTGTAGTAGGAGATGGAGCTCAGGCGGTGCGAAAAGAGTTCTCAGAGTGGCCGGTGGAGTTTATCGAACAACGCGAACAGTTAGGTACCGGTCATGCTGTTTCCCAGGCCTACGGCCACGTTTCCGGAGACTTTCTTCTTATTGTTCCTGGCGACCTCCCTCTCCTTACTTCACAGGTGCTGTCTCGTCTTATCAGCCATCACAATGAACAAGGGGCCGATCTCGCGGTTCTCAGCATGGTTCCCGCTATACCAGCCGCGTATGGTCGGTTGAAGCGAGATGCAAGCGGACATCCCGTTAAGATCGTAGAAGAGCGCGATGCTACCGACGAGGAACTTGATATTGTCGAGGTTAATAGTGGGATTTACTGTGTGCGTAACGATGAGTTTTTGTGGCTAGCTCTTCGGTCGCTTGACGCCGGAAATGCCCAGGGTGAATACTATCTCACCGATCTAGTTGAACACTATCACTGCGCGGGGAAACACGTAACAGCGATTAAGGCGACCGATCCACAGCAAGTAATGGGCGTTAATTCTCGTAGCGAGCTTGCTGTAGCCGACCGCAGTATGCGTCTGCGCAAAGCACGTGAGCTTATGGCCGGCGGTGTAACAATAGTTGACCCGGAGAGCACCTATATTGAGCTCGATGTAGTGATTGGCTCCGATACAGTGATCCTTCCCGGAACACATCTATCTGGTGGCACAACAGTAGGGTCGAACTGTAGACTCGGCCCTGAGACGTGGATCGATGCCTCAAAGGTGGAGGATGACGTCGGCATTCGTTACTCCGTGATAGAATCAGCGCGTGTTCGTACAGGCACTACAATCGGTCCATATAGTCATCTGCGCCGTGGAGCGGACGTGGGGCCGGTGGCGCGGATCGGCAATTTCGTGGAAGTGAAGGCCGCGCGGCTCAGGCGCGGGGTGAAAGCTGGGCACCTTACCTATCTCGGTGATTCCGACGTAGGAGAAAATGTGAACATTGGCGCGGGGACGATTACATGTAACTATGATGGAAAAGCAAAACACCGCACCGTCATTAAAGATGGAGCCTTTATCGGAAGCAATACGTCGATTGTTGCTCCGGTTACAATCGGGGAAAGGGCGATCATCGGCGCCGGATCTACTATTACCGAAGATGTTCCGTCCGGAGCCCTTGCGTTAGGACGCGCCCGACAGGTGAACAAACACAAGAAGGAGGAAGTGGAATGATCGGAAGGGAACTCAAGTTGATTAGCGGGAATGCCAACAAGGGATTGGCCAATGAAATTGCTGGCGTATTGGGTGTAGAGCTATGCCCTACCGCGGTTGACCGGTTCAATGATGGGGAAATCCGGGTACGCATTCGTGAGACAGTTCGCGGGGCGGATGTTTTTGTGATTCAACCGACATGTCCGCCGGTGAACGAGAATCTGATGGAGCTTCTTATTATTATTGATGCCCTGCGTCGCGCTTCCGCGCGCACGGTAATCGCGGTCATTCCTTACTATGGGTATGCGCGCCAGGATAGGAAACACACGGGGCGTGTACCGATCACAGCACGTCTTGTCGCTAATCTGATCGAAACTGCTGGCGCGGATCGTGTTCTCACCATAGACCTTCACGTTGGGCAGATTCAGGGTTTCTTCAACATCCCGGTTGATAATCTGCGAGCCGATCCGGTGTTTATGGGACGCCTTTGTGAAGTGTCTGAGGGCGTCAACAGCACGGTGATCGTTTCCCCAGATATTGGAGCAACGGCTCGCGCCCGTCTACTTGCCGAGGAGCTTGACTTTCCGCTTGCAGTGCTGGAGAAGCGGCGAGATCCCGAAGGAACGGATACCAAGGTGGTGAATGTCATCGGAGATGTTAATGGGCACCGGGTCGTTCTTGTGGATGACATCGTTGCTTCGGGCTCCACCTTGATCAGAGCCACTCAGGCCCTACTGGAGTGTGGAGCAACAGAGGTTCGCGCCTGCTGTACGCACGGGGTGTTCTCAGGCGACGCGCTTAAGCGACTGGAGGCCTCTTCCTTGAAAATGATTGCCGTAACTAATACCATTTTTGACCAACAAGCAAAAAAGAGTAACAAGGTCGAGTATATCTCAGTGGGAAAGCCACTGGCGCAGACGATAAAGCGTATTTATGACAACAGATCTGTGAGCCATCTCTTCCCGCATTACTAATCCAGGAGTAAACATGCATACATTGAAAGCAAAGTTGCGTTCAAAGGGGAAGGCGGGCTCCTTACGCAGACAAGGCTGGATTCCTGCGGTAGTCTACGGCCCCACCGTTGAAAACACCCCGCTGGTTATCGATCGTAAGGATCTTCAAGACCTGTTTTCGCAGATTACGCGTAGTTCACGTATCAATCTATCGATCAAGGATCACAGTAAAGGGAAGAAACTGGATGTATTTATAAAGGCGATTCAGTACGACTCAATTACGGATCAGCCGATTCATGTCGATTTTTATCACCCCAATATTGGAACTCCGCTTAAGTTGTACGTTCCAATAAAGATCACTGGCGAAGCTTCAGGAATCAAAGAAGGGGGAATGCTAAACGTTTTGTTTCGGGGGGTGCAAGTACACGGGCTGCCTAATGACATCCCTCACTTGATAACGATTGATGTGAGTGACCTTGAAATAGGGGATGTAATTCGCGTACGTGATATTGATTTCGGGAATGTAGAACCGTTTATGGCCCAAGAGCGAGCCCTGGTTACCGTAATGGCTCCACGACGATTGGAGGAAGAGGCTGTAACAGAGGCCGAAGAAGAGGGCGAGGAACTAGCCGGAGAAGAGACAGATGAGACAAAGGCTGCCGAGGGAGAAGAGGAGCCACCCACCGAAGGGGAATAATTGAAGGCTGTATTCGGACTGGGAAACCCTGGGCTTAAGTATGTTCTGACTCGCCACAACGTTGGTTTTCAGGTAATTGGGCTTTATCGGAAGATCAACCAAACCAGATCCCGCGCGGTACGTACCTGCTTGTCTCTGGTTTATCGTACAGAAGACTTGCTCCTTGTGAAACCAATGACCCACATGAATGCGAGCGGAGATGGGGTCAAGGCTGTACTGGAGCGATTTCAGATTGACTACGCGGACGCGCTGATCGTTTACGATGATCTGGATCTTCCACTGGGTAAGATGAGAATCCTTCCCAAGGGAGGAGCGGGTACACACAAAGGGATGATATCTGTAGTTGCCCGCCTGGAAAGCGAGGAAATCCCTAGGATACGAATTGGAATCGGTGGCCTCAGTTGGCCGCCAGACACGATAGACTACGTTCTAGGAAGATTCACCCCGAATGAATGGAAGCAACTGTTGCCCACTTTGGGACGAGCCGTGGAAGCCATCGATACTTTTCGTCTGTCTGATATCAACACCGCGATGAACAAGTTCAATTAAAAACAGTCGGCAGTTGAAAAACGGTGAGTGGTAAGTAGTGGGTGGTGGGTGGAAAAGCAGGATTAAGGATTACGGAGTAAGGAAAAAGACATGAAAACCCAGTCGGGAGCCGAGAAAAGGCGAGTTAAATGGTTGATTGGTTGAATGGGAAAGGTCGAACTGATAACTGATACCTGAAAACTTAGGACTGAAACCTTGTGTAGCGTCGCACTTTATGTGCGACGTTGCCTTTCATTACGAACGGTCTACGCGTTCTTACCCTTAACGCCGGACACAGATGTAGCGTCGCACTTTTATGTGCGACGTTGTCTTTCCGCCGCTACGAACGGTCTAGGTATTCTTGTGTTTAACTACAAAACCGAGAGATCTGGGTGTTGTATTTTGTCGTTTAACGTTACATCCTCTGAGATGAGGTGACATTTCGTGACTGGGAAAGCAGGTCAATACAAAACCTACGGTAAACGTCGCTCGCTGCGCCTTCCCGCCTTTGATTACCACTTGCCTCACACTTACCATATTACTTGGGGTACTTTCCGACGGAAACCACTTCTGGCCCACTCCGATCTCACAAGTGCACTTATCAACATGCTGCCCCTGACTGCCGAGGGTGCGGATATTGTCCTCTACGCCTATTGCTTCATGCCGGACCATGTTCACCTTCTCCTTCGCCCAGGACAGGGCAAAGATGTCACCTCGTTTGTACAGACCTACAAAGGAAAAACTACGCGCACCTACTGGAAGAAGGGTGGGCGTGGAAGGTTGTGGCAGCGAGGGTTCTACGATCACATCCTGCGGAGCGAAGAGGACCTCCAACATATAACAAGATACATCCTGGAGAACCCGGTGCGAAAGGGCATAGCCAAGAGCTTTATTGACTATCCGTTCTCCGGTTCCGCGGTCTTTGACAAGAACGTGTTGTAGGAAGTCTAACGTCGGACACAGGTTCCGACGCTACAAACGATCTGACAACTTTTTTTGCGCTCGTACGGCTTCTGCTGGAGGCATGAGTTGAAGCACGCGAGGCCAGAGTTATAATTGGAATCAGTGAAGCACAATAATATTCTGCTTGGAGATGTTTATGTACGATAGATTTTCACGAGAATCGATGGAGATAATAGCAATCTCCCAAGACGAGGCGGAGGGATGGCGACACAGCTATGTAGGCACCGAGCACCTCCTGCTTGCTTTTCTAAGGGCTAAAGCCAGTGATGTACAGCGTTTTCTTGGCTCGAATGGAGTGGACTACGACAAAATCGCGGCCATTCTGGGAGAGGAGAAAGGCCGTGGCAAGGTAGAAATTTCGGCTGAGGATCTTGAGCCAACCCCTCGACTGAAACGAGTGATGAAGATCAGTTTCGATGAGGCGCGGCGCGGAGGATCCAACACAATCCGTCCCGAGCACCTACTGATGGGAATGCTACATGAAGGAGAAGGTACTGGGGCAGCAATTCTCAATCAGGTGGGGATCGATCTCGCCAAGACACGCGCCTACTTTGTTCCTTCCGCGGGAATCGGCATGGCGATCCGCACTTCTCGCCGCAAGCCACGTAAAGGGGATCTTTCAGAGTTTGGTCGCAACCTGGTGGAAGAGGCGGCAGTCGGCCACCTCGACCCAGTAATTGGAAGAGATGGAGAGATTTCCCGCATCATTCAAACCCTCACCCGGCGTAGGAAGAACAATCCCGCGTTGATTGGGGAATCCGGCGTTGGCAAAACCGCTATCGTTGAAGGATTGGCGCAACGGATTGCGGCCGGGGATGTCCCTTCGATGTTGCGTTCTAAGGAAATTATGGAGCTGGACATGGCATCGATTGTTGCCGGAACGAAGTACCGTGGTGAGTTTGAGCAACGGCTGAAGTCGTTGATCAACCAAGTAATGGAATCGGATAACATCATTCTGTTCTTCGACGAGATGCAAACACTTGTCGGCGCTGGTGGCGCGGAAGGAGCAATCGATGCTTCTTCCATCCTGAAGCCCCCGCTTGCCTCTGGGGCGATCCAGTGTATCGGAACGGCCACTTCCGACGAATACCGTCGATCAATTGAGAAGGATCCCGCGCTAAAACGGCGCTTCAAGACAATAATGGTCGAGGCGCCTGGAATAGAAGAAACCATTAGGATCTTAGAGGGACTTCGACCACACTATGAGAAGCACCATGGGGTCAAGATTACCGATGAGGCTCTGCGACAAGCCGCTCGTCTTTCGGATCGTTATGTTACCGATCAGTTTCTGCCGGATAAGGCGATAGACCTGCTGGATGAGACCTCGGCCAAGATCAAATTACAGGGTTCGATGCTCCCTCGCGAAGTGCGCGAGCTGGTAGACAAAATGGATGAGCTAGATGAGGAAGAGAGCAAGGCTGTTTCTTTGCAGGATTACGAGTCCGCGGCAGGGTTGCGTGATCGTAGGGGAGAGCTTGCTGATGAGATTGAGAAGGTAAGTGAAAGCACAGGTAAAGCGACCAACCTAGAGGTAACAGAACGTGATGTTGCCCAAGTGATCTCTCTGTGGACTGGCGTTCCTGTTGGGCATATGCAGGAAGAGGAAATGGCTAGACTGGTAGGAATGGAGGAGAAGGTCCATGAGAGGTTGATCGGCCAAGATGAGGCGGTAAGGGCTATTTCTCGCTCTATCCGTCGAGCGTATGCTGGAGTGAAAAACCCGCGTCGGCCAGTTGGCTCATTCATGTTTCTCGGTCCAACCGGAGTGGGAAAAACTGAGCTATCTAAGACCTTAGCCCAGTTCCTGTTTGGTGATGAGGACGCGCTGATCCGCGTTGATATGTCTGAATACATGGAGCGGTTTTCCGTTTCTCGTCTTACTGGCGCTCCTCCAGGGTACGTTGGCTACGAAGAGGCTGGAGAGCTCACGGAAAAGGTCAGGCGCCGGCCGTATTCAGTAATACTGTTTGACGAAATTGAGAAGGCACACCGAGATGTGTTCAATATCCTGTTACAAGTAATGGAAGACGGAATACTTACCGACTCTCAAGGACGACGTGTCGATTTTCGTAACGCAGTTCTCATTATGACTTCCAATGTGGGAAGCGAGATGATTGCCAACCGTGGCACACTTGGGTTTAGCGACCAGGACATCGATTCTGAGGAATCCTACCAGGACATGAAAGACCGCGTGACTGGTGAGGTCCATAAGGTATTTCGACCGGAGTTCCTAAACAGACTGGACGATCTCATCGTTTTCCACCAGTTGACGCGTAAACAAGTGCGACAGATTGCTGAATTGATGTTAAGCGAGCTCAAGAAGAGGCTGGATGAAGAGCACAGCATTAGCCTTACTTTAGATAAGAAAGCTAACGACCTTCTGGTTGAGCGAGGATACGATCCT
Organism: Candidatus Bipolaricaulota bacterium; assembly: GCA_030603215.1. Taxonomy (GTDB): domain Bacteria; phylum Bipolaricaulota; class Bipolaricaulia; order UBA7950; family UBA9294; genus JAUVYF01. Next base: position 2,776 of record JAUVYF010000050.1, on the reverse strand, counting down.
GACTATGGTGCGCGGCCAATGCGGCGCGCGATCGAGCGCATGATTGAGAATCGGATTTCCGAACTGATCCTAGAAGGGACATTCAGCGATGGTTCCGCAATCAGGGTCTCGGTGGACGGAGAGGAGATGAGCTTCACGCGAGGGAAGTAGAATGGCTTACTCCTGCGGCAGCTGTGGATATGGGTCAATCAAATGGTTGGGTCGTTGCCCAAGCTGCGGAGAATGGGATTCCTTTGCGCAACAAGCAAGTACAAAGGCCGAGAAGGATTCTGCTTCCTCCTGGATTGGGGAAACACTGTGCCCGATCAACGAGATCGATCTTGGAGAGGTAAAGCGACTCAAGTCCGGAATCGGAGAGGTCGATCGTATCTTAGGTGGAGGACTGATCCCTGGCGCGGTGATCCTGTTTGGCGGAGAGCCGGGGATTGGCAAGTCTACTCTGCTGTTACAGCTAGCACAATCAGTGGCACAAGAGAACGGGAACGTGCTCTACATCTCCGGCGAGGAGTCCGCCGCGCAGATCAAGCTACGAGCAAATCGCCTCGGAGTCGAAGACAAGCACCTATACGTGTTATCTGAACAATCACTTTCCCGCATTATCGCGGCGATCAAACAGGTAGATCCTTGCGTTCTGATCGTTGACTCAATACAAGCGACCGTCTCTGATGGCGCCATTGGTGAGGCGGGAAGTGTGCGGCAGCTGCGTGAAACAAGCGCCGAGCTAACGCGCATCACGAAGTCACGCAAGATGACGACCTTTCTTGTTGGACATATCACCAAGGAAGGCACGTTTGCCGGGCCAAAAACAGTGGAACACCTGGTTGATGTCGCAATCTATCTAGAGGGACATCGTGGAGAAGATACGCGCATCCTACGCTCGGTAAAGAACCGCTTTGGCGGGACAAACGAGGTCGCTGTTTTTCAGATGAGGACGGATGGCTTACAGGAGATAACAAATCCGTCACGGTTCTTCTTGGAAGAACAACAGCGAGAACCCGGCGCTGGTACGGTTATCGTTCCCACACTAGAGGGAACACGACCGATTCTAGTGGAACTGCAGGCGCTTGTCTCTCCGACCGGTGGATACAGGGCTCCACAACGCCGCTCAACTGGGCTGGACTACAATCGCGTGGCAGTGCTTCTTGCTGTAATCGAGCGTCGATTGGGGATCCATACCAGTGATGCGGATGTCTATCTAAGCATCGCCGGTGGATTGGAAACCCGCGAGAGAGCTACTGATCTTGGGGTAGTCGCGGCGGTTGTCTCTAGTTTGCGTAACCGTCCGGTGACCGGTCGTACTGTCATTGTTGGCGAGGTTGGCCTATCTGGCGAGCTACGCCGGGTGAAGAAGCTGCGCGAACGAATCACCGAGGCGGAGAAGCTCGGGTACAAACGCGTGATTGTCCCTGCTGTGCCCAAGCCACCAACGCGAAAAAAGATCGACGTTGTCCCCACCCAAACGGTTGAACAAGCCATGGATACGCTGATGTTAAGGTAATGGACCTGGGAGGAAGACCATGGTCCAACGTCCAACGTCCAAAGACAGTAACCGGTAATGGGTAAAAGACAGGATTAAGGGAAAAGATAGTCGAGGGTCAAAACACGATGAGGGGACTAAAAGCGTTCTAGGTTCTACGTGCTACGTTCTACGTTGAAGGGCAACGAAACCTACCCCGATGAAAATAGAAGAGTTTGAAGATATCGAGGCATGGAAAGCCGCTCGAACAAACAGTTAACCGCAAAGGGCGCAGAGATCGGTGAGGAAGACCGAATAACAGTTTAGAAGCAAAGATTACTTACCACCAAAGAAAAGACAAAGACATCTAACCGCAGAGGGCGCGGAGAACGCAGAGGAAGCTAGGAAAGAGGTATAAACAAACCCTTCACGTATTACAGTTATCAGTGATCACTTGTCAGACCGTTCGTAGTTAAAGATAAGAACGCGTAGACCGTTTGTAGCAAGTTAAAGGCTTGTCACTCATCACCTATCACTGTTCGTGGACATCTGGATACCCCCGTATCAAGTACGGGGCAGGCCCTGTTAAATACAAAGCAGAGCAAGATTTCACAGGGCAGGCTTATCAAGTCCGGCATGACGGCACACCCTGGATCGGGGTCCAGGGCAGGCGCCGGAATCCAGCGTGATAGAGGCTCTATGTTCTGATTCAGTTATCGGTTCTCAGTTCGCCCTTCCCGCTCAACCAGTTAACCAATCAACTACCTAATTCCTTCGTCTCTCCTGGCCTTTTACCCGTTACCCGTCACCCATTGCCCATCACCGTTTTGGGCCTTTCCCATTCAACCAATCAACTATTTAACTCGCCTTTGACTTTCTTACTTAACCATTCAAACATTTAACTACTCAACTTCCTTTGCTTTCCAACTCTATAAACCCAACGAACTCTATGAACCCAACGAACTTAATTGACTTCCGACTCCCAACTGGTTCTTGTCGCTCTTTACCGGTTTTCGACTTTGGACATTGGACGTTGGACTGGTCCTATCTTACTCATTACTGTCTTTCTTCTTCTCCCCCTCACTTTAATTCCCTCCTTTACCCCATGTAGTAACTCCAATCCTACTACTACACGGGGCGAGGTCGGGGAGGGAAGATCATAAGACATCCCTCTCCCTTGATGAAGGGAGAGGCTAGGTGAGGGTGAGAAAGCAGTTGGCAGACCGTTTGTAGCGTCCACTTTGCTTGCCCCGTGCAATATCGCTTCACTTATTCCATTGGGTGAATGCGATATCTTCGCAATGCAGCACCTAGAACGTA
>JAUVYF010000123.1 GCA_030603215.1 Candidatus Bipolaricaulota bacterium | reverse complement strand
ATCTCTGCCATTGCCTGGGCTGCTGACGCCGTGGGAGCTTTTGCGGCGTCCAAGAGCGGCGTTGGAGCACGGGCGCTTGCCATGGGAGGTGCATTTGTCGCTATCGCGAATAACGCTACGGCGATGCATTGGAACCCGGCGGGGCTGGCACAGGTGAACGACACTCGCCTTACCGGGATGACCACCGACCTATCAGGATCGGGATGGATTACGCATAATGTTCTTGCTGCCACGACCATGTTTAGCGACATCGGTATTGGTCTTGGTTGGGATAACGTGAACATATCCTATCTTGATGATGACGCGCCGATCGGGGCGACAGCGATAACCTGGGATGAGTCGGTCGTTCTTGGCTCGGTGGCTATGGGCATTACAGAGAGCGTCTTTGCGGGCGTTAACGTGAAGTACTACATGGCCACGGACAACAGCGGACAATCTGCCAAGGGTTTTGGTTTCGATCTTGGTTTGTTGTTCGACCTGGGCGAGATGTTTAGCTTCGGTATTAACGCGGCTGATATTGGTGGAAGTACCATCACATGGGATGATAACAAGGAAGAAACCGTTACCGCTCTGTATAAATTCGGCGGAGCGCTAAAGCTTCTTGATGGCAACTTGATCGTTACCGCAGATGTTGACTTTGTTGGAAACAATTTCAACATGGGAGATATCCATTTTGGAACGGAGATTCAAATAATCGAGGAGTTCGCATTGCGTGCTGGCGTACTCGTTCCTGCCTCACTCCATGACGGTTCCGCTCAGGATTTCTGCTTTAGCGTTGGCGCGGGTGTAAGTGTGGCTGGCCTGTATGTGGATGTAGCCTACCTGTTGCAGGATCTGGGTTCGAGCGTTGGTGGCAATACGCTGTTCCTATCGGCTGAGTTCTCGTTCGGTGACCTCCTGGGCGTGGGCGAAGGCGGAGAATCGCTAAGCTACGGGTTCTAGGTTTTAGATTTGTTTGGTGTGAAAGTAGACGGGAGGGGTAACCCCCTCCCGTTTGTTTAATGTCAAGTGTGGTTGTCGTCTGTGGAGTAGTTGCCAGTGGATCACTCGTCGCTTGGTTATGGCTTGTACTGGCACGAGGGCGGTTCTGGTGCACAGACCAGGAACTAGACGCGACAGTGTCAACCACGGCAGATGAGCGCGACAAGTGGCCCTCGATCAGTGTCATTGTTCCCGCGCGTGATGAAGCGGATCTTCTCCCCATCACACTACCCACTCTTCTTACCCAGGACTATCCAGGTCAGTTTCATGTGTACTTGGTCGATGATGAAAGCTCGGACGGAACAGCAGATATCGCTGCGCAAGCTGCTCGTGAGTGCAATGCAACCGATCGACTTACTGTTTATTCTGGCAAGGCCCTACCACCGGGCTGGAAAGGAAAAGTATGGGCAATGCGGCAGGGAATATTGCGCAGCGAGCAGAGCCAATCTGAATGCCTATTACTTACCGATGCCGATATCATGTACGCGCCCGGGGTTGTTCGCGCCATTGTTCGTAAACTGCGTGCCGATCGACTTGAGCTAGTGTCACTGATGGCGAAGCTACATGTAGTAAGCGCATGGGATCGATTGTTGCTTCCCGCGTTCGTTTATTTCTTCTCCAAACTCTATCCATTCCGTTTTGTGAATGATCCTAACAAGGCCACTGCCGGGGCGGCCGGTGGTTGTGTGCTGTTACGCAGAAGGGCGCTCCAAGATGCAGGTGGATTGAAGCAAGTAGCCAACGAGATCATCGACGACTGTGCGCTTGCTAAGCTCATCAAAGGGAGCGGTGGACGTATCTGGATGGGGATGACAGATGATGTGAATAGCATCAGGCCCTACGAGAGCTTGGCCGACATCTGGAATACGGTGGCGCGAACGGCATTTGACCAGTTGGGCTACTCGGTAACCGCGCTTCTTGGTACGGTATTAGGAATGCTGTTCGTGTACTTGGTGCCACCTGTGGCTTCGATCATCGGCGCGATCGCGGTTGCTACGCTTGGGTTGAGTGGTGCAAGTTTGTGGCTGTTATCAGTTTGTTTCTTTGCTTGGGCCCTCATGTCAATGAGCTACTTGCCGATTCTGCGGCGTTACAGGGTTTCGTATCTATTCGCGCTCCTGTTGCCAATAAGTGCGATGGTATATACAGCAATGACTGTCTCATCGGCGTTGCGTTACTGGCAGGGACATGGCGGGGAGTGGAAAGGACGAACCTACGAGAGGACTTTCCGCAGACGCTCGGGCTAAGATGGAAGGCCAAGAACAAAACCTTCTTACCCCCACTATAAACAAATACATTTAACCGCAGAGGGCGCAGAGAACGCAGAGGAAACCAACAATAGGGGTAAAGACAAAACCTTCTTACCCCCACTATAAACAAATACATTTAACCGCAGAGGGCGCAGAGAACGCAGAGGAAAGCAGAAAATGGGTTAAAAGCAAAGCCTACTTACTGCTAAAGTAAATGCATCTAACCGCAGAGGGCGCAGAGAAAAGGAACAGACAGAGTGGAAACAGAAACCTCTCTTCAAAACCTCCCACAGGTTTGAAAGCCTGCGGGAGGATGGTGGGTATGGGTTCTTGGTAGGAATTGGATAGTGATGGATTCTTTTCCATCTGTTTGCCAATCTGTTGCTGTTGAGTGTGTCCGAACTCAATCGGTGCGTCTCCGCCGAATAACTATCTCTTTTCCTTCGGTTGTTGTCTACGATGTCATTTGCTGCCTTTCCAAGGCTTACCGGGAAGGCGGGCTACGAGTTTACGGTGTACGTAATCAGCCGCGATCTTGAAGTCCCATTCAATTCCAGAGGCAAGTAGCGTTTCTATGTCTGCAGCGAACGTTGGCTCTGCAAGTTTATCGTGCAGGTTCTTCTCAAACTCGGCGCGCGTAATACTTACGCCATCATGCGCCATATAGCGCTGGAAGCATTGGATGACACGAGCCTCATCAACTACTGCGCGGCGGCTTCCGTACCATAGGTCGAATAGATCGCGGCCTTTCTTTCGCTGGTACAGCGCACGAAGCTTGGTGCCGAAAAGCTCCTCGAGCGTGTAAGTCTTAACAACCGCAGTTCCTGAGAACCAACGCGAGTGCATCTCAAGCACGCGTTCCTCGATTCCGAACACCGTGAAGTGCTCCCGAGAATTGATCTCGACTTTGAGTCTCATTGGCAACGCCGGTGGACCCTCACTGGTCATCCGGTAGACCAGGGTCACGCTTCCTTCCTTGAGAGTACGTTTCGGGGTGTTGAGCTATGGATCCAGGACGGTGCGGACGGCGTCGAGTACCCTACCAATTGGCTCAGCTGACACCTGTACAAGGTCGATATCTTCCGAGTAGCGCGCGGCAGGTCTGAGGTGAAGCTTGTACAGCGCCGTTCCTCCGCGGAACGCAAGCGTCCGCCCAACCTCTGCCTGGCTGAACATTTCTACCATAGCTCGCGTGATGATCAGGTCCTGCTCAATCTGAAGTTCCTGGGTCCATGGCGCCTGAGAGCGCCATTCGGTGATGAAATCTCTCGGGATCACAGATCGGATTCCACTTTGATATTGATGACAAGCTTCCAGCGGCTACTGCGTGTGTGGCCTTTCTCTCCCTGCTTTGGATCCAGTAGCACGTACTCCCGGGCAACATTAGCAACGTGTTCAGCAAGCGGTTCGGTGAGAGTGCGCGTGCCGACCATCTCGAGTAAGTAGCCTAGCCGCTGGGCCCACGGAACTGGCGACAACGAGGCGATACCCGCGAGCTCCTCACCCTTCAAGCTCTCTGCGAGCTCCATAAGCACCGTCGTAACATTGTCGAACCCACCGCAACAACGAGCATAGCCAACGAGATCAAACGCCGTTGCCTCCGCACTCGATACAAGTACATATCCTCTCGGTGTGTTCTTCCTGATGGTAGGGATCTCACTGACGTTGTGTCTGGCAACAAACTGGATCCGCACTTGGCCACATCGAATTCGCGGCCGATTCAGTGCGACAACGACCTGGAACACTTGCGGGCGCTGGTGGGCGGCTCCGTGGAACTCGGCTGCGCTGAGAAGGCTCACGTAATAGTCTAGGCAGAGATGCTCCATAAGGTAGGGGGTGAACTGCTCCGGTGGCAGGCATCCAAGGCGCCGGTACTCAGGCGGCACCACAACGTAGAACCCCC
>JAUVYF010000148.1 GCA_030603215.1 Candidatus Bipolaricaulota bacterium | reverse complement strand
CACGTGCTTTGCTTGGTCCATTTCTAGGCAGGGTTTCTGACCGGATCGGAAGGAAACGCATGCTCATCTTTGGGTTGGCCGGTTACGCCGTCGTTTCCATTCTGTATGTGGCAGCGAACAGCTTGTGGCAGCTTGGTCAGTTTCGACTACTTCAGGGCGCTGCTTCTGTGATAATCACTCCAATAGCTCAGGCATATATTGGCGACATCACCCCAACGGGCAAGGAGGGACGATATATGAACCTTTTTTACTCGTCAATGTTTCTAGGGATGGCTATAGGACCCATGCTGGGTGGAGAACTAAGCGAGCTATGGTCGTATCAGATGGCTTTCTACGCGATGGGGGCCCTTAGCCTGGTTGCCCTTATCCTGATTACGGCGACTCTGCCAGCGGATGATTCTAGGAGCAAACACCACCGCAAGCTGGCAGGTGATATTGTTCCTCTTCGCGAACTAATGAAAAACGATGCGGTAAAGGCGATCTGTGTTTATATGGCCACGCGAGGTTTCTGGCGTCAAGGATTTAACACCTTCTACCCGCTATTTGCAGCAGCCACAACTGGGCTAGGTGAAGGAAGTGTGGGAATAATCCTCTCAGTGTACATGTTTGGGGGAGGACTTCTGCAAATTCCGTTTGGTTTCTTGGCCGATCGCTACCCTAAATTCCCACAGATTATCATTGGTAGCACTCTTGCTCCACTGTTGCTCCTCCTAGTTCCGTTTGTTCACAGTGTGTGGGGCGTAGCTCTCATTATGTTTGGCATAGGAGGACTTTCCGCTCTATCTCGGGCGTCGATACTGGTAATCCGCACCGAATTAGGACGCGAATATGGGATGGGGACAATGACCGGCTTGTATGGAGGGGCGTTCGCCGTTGGACAGATGCTAGGGCCAGTAATGTGCGGGATAATGGTTGACCTAGTAGGACTACGGGGAGTCTTTCCTTTTGGAAGCGCAGTTGGACTTCTAGGAACAGGCTTTGTGATTAGTCGATTTCGCCGGTGGAAGAATACTTGCAGCGCCTAGGGAGATAGACGTTGTGCAACGCATGTTCACAAGTTAGGCTTGACTGCTGCCTTGGTGATTGCTATGATAGATTGTGATCTCACAATGTTGATGAGAAATCTAGTTTCTTTGCCGCTTCTGATCTATATTATTTAGCCTCAGTGATGGGGCTGTTCTGTCTATCTATTTGCATACCAACCGTGATCTTAGAGTATCCATGACGGCTGTTTTCTGAAAGAGAGGTAGTAATGGTAGGATATGAAGAACTAGTAAAGGACCCAATTGCCCGAGAGAAGGAAGTCCTCTCTTTGTGGCAGCAGCAAGACACGTTTGCCAAGTGTCTGGAACAGACAAAGGGTGGACAGCGCTACGTTTTCTATGAAGGGCCACCAACCGCAAATGGCAAGCCTCACTTTGGACACCTAATGCCACGTGTATACAAAGACCTTTTCCCTCGCTACAAGACGATGAAAGGCTATTATGTCGCTCGCAAGGGAGGATGGGATACGCATGGGCTTCCAGTGGAGCTCGAGGTAGAGAAAGAGATAGGGGTAAACAGTAAACCAGAGATCGAGGCTTATGGTATAGAACGTTTTGTCGAACGATGCAAGGAATCCGTATGGCGATACAAGGCTGATTGGGAGAGTATGATTGAACGGATGGGTTTCTGGATTGACGAGAAAAATGCTTACGTCACCTATGCTGACGATTACATCGAATCTGTCTGGTGGGAATTGGCTCAGATGTTTGACCGGGGCTTGCTCTACCAAGGGCACAAGGTTCTTCCATTCTGTCCACGCTGTGGCACTGGCCTTTCTTCTCATGAGGTTGCGCAAGGCTATAAGACAGTGAAGGATCCATCCATCTCAGTGAGGATGTTGATAAACGGTGATGAGAAATGTTCCTACAAACAGGAACTTCCCGGAAGGACAGCACTTCTCACCTGGACGACAACTCCATGGACTATGCCGGCAAATGTAGCGCTAGCCGTGGCTCCCCTCGCAACCTACGCTGAAGTGGAGCAGAACGGGGAACGGTTGATCCTGGCCAAAGCGCTGCTTGGGCAGGCCCTAGAGGGAGACTATGAGGTAGTTCGTCAGTTTTTGGGAAAAGAGCTGGTGGGACTGCGTTATGAGCCACCTTATGTGCTAGTTGATGATGCAACAGCTTACTCGGTACACGCGGCGGAGTTTGTGAATATGAAAGAAGGAACAGGAATCGTGCATATCGCGCCTGCCTACGGCGAGGATGACTATCAACTTGCGCAAGAGGAAGGGCTTCCGTTTTTCCATCCCGTCAATCTCAGCGGGGAGTTCACCGAGGAATTCCCGCTTTGCTCGGGAGCTTTTGTTAAGGAGGCCGACCCCCTGCTTATTGACGATCTTACGAAGCGTAATCTACTGTACCGACTTGTGCTCTATCAACACGAGTATCCATTTTGCTGGCGTTGCGACACACCTCTTCTTTACTACGCCATGGATTCCTGGTACATCAAGACAACGGCTGTCAAGGATCAGCTAGACACCAATAATCGCCAAATCAACTGGTATCCTGCCCATGTTGGGTCCGGTCGACTTGGTGATTTCCTTGCCAACCTTAAGGACTGGGCCCTTTCCCGTGATCGCTATTGGGGTACGCCGCTTAACCTATGGATTTGTGAAAGCTGTAGTAAGGTGATCGCTGTGGCCAGCCGCGCCCAGTTGGTGGAACTTGCGGTGGACAGGAAGCTTGCCAGTAGAGTTGAGTTTCATCGTCCATACGTTGATGCTGTTGAGCTTGTGTGTGGGGAATGTGGTAACAAGATGCGGCGTGTGCCAAACGTGATTGAT
>JAUVYF010000057.1 GCA_030603215.1 Candidatus Bipolaricaulota bacterium | reverse complement strand
GAATATGGAGTATTGTCGACCGTTTCTGAAGATAGGATACCTTATGGAGTACCTCTGAACTTTTGTATCATTGATGGGTATATATATTTTCATTGTGCCGTTGAAGGACAGAAGATTGACAATATCACCCACAATAGCTCTGTCTCATTTTGTGCTGTTGGAAATACGAAGATGTTGCCTGATGAATTCACCACGAACTATGAAAGCGTAATAGTCTCAGGGGAGGTCGAAGAAGTAGTTGATATCAATAAACAGATAGCCCTAGAAGGACTGTTGCATAAGTACTCTCCGGAATTCTTTGACAATGGGATAGAATATATCGAGACCCTAAGAGAGAAGGCTAGAGTGTTTAAGATCTCCATCGATAGACTAACTGGCAAGGCGCGAAAACAGTGATGTTGCCTATCTATGCACAGCAAACGACTTGCCACCGCGTTCGGGAGATAACCAACAACCAAAACTCCCGTCCAACAACAATTAGAATTCCCGTTTGAAGAGCTTAGGATCGAATTATCTAACCTTCAAATCAGGCAGCGGTTAGATGGTCACGGATCAACAACTATGGTTGAGATGAAGCTTTCCAGGGTGGAGAAAACCTGCTCCCATTTCGCTGTCTCTCATCTTCGATTACAGCTTGCCTATTTCTTTGCGCTAGCGTAAGATTGTCCTCTAGTGTTCGAATCTGCTACATATTCATGCATAACTAACTGGAGGACAAATGGGAAAAACTGTGGTGAAGCTTATCAAAGGAATGAAGTTTCTCGGTCAAGGGAAGAGCGGGCACTCGATAATAATGGATAGCGCCCTTGCATCTGGTGGGAGCGACAGCGCGGCGCGACCGATGGAGGCCCTCTTCGCTTCCCTCGGAGGGTGCACCGGAATGGATGTTGTCTCCATTCTGCGCAAGATGAAGACAGAGCCTAAATCGTTAGAGATAGAGATTGAAGACGAGCGAGCAACAGATTATCCCAAGGTCGTTACGAAGCTTCACTTGAACTACCACGTCACAGGGAAGGTGTCTGAGGAAAACTTAAAGAAGGCGATCCATCTCTCCCTAACCAAGTATTGCCCGATTGCTAATAGCTTCGCTGGAATAGCAGAGATAACATCAAGCTATGTAATCAAACCGTAACTGCGAAAGATTACTCGCCCGCACTCCTTGCTAATGGTCACTTCGATACCGGCTGGAGCTGCGCGAAGCCTATCTATTTTTAATCGCCAGGCTTACAGCGCTTCGACAGCTTTGAGATCGACATTCTCCCTAACAAGTCTTGTGATGATCTCGATCTTGTCGGCGTCATCCTTGGTCAACAGCGGCTCCAGATCATCTACTTGCATCGCGGTAGCGTAGGTATCCGTGGGAACAAGCAGAATGGGAACTCCCTCCTCTCTCGCTTTCGCAGTCACATTCGCTGGGGGGACGATGTTGTTCGTGAGGACGATGCATGATGTTCCACCCGCTTCCAGTGCGGCTAGGATCATGTCGCTCCGGTCCCCGCTAGTGATGATCAGCTTATCTGGTCTGCTAAACAGCGGCTCGGCACGGGCAGCGACGACCGACATCGCCCCGACAAAGACGTTGCGGATGATGCGATCGAGCCCGTCTTCCCCAGCGATGACCCGTGCGAAGAGCTTCTCCGCCAGGTAGCTTACTGCCAGGGTTACGAGTTCCTTCTCATAGGGAATAACCCCGAGGACGTTCACCCCCAGGGCCTTGATATCCGGGAGGTAGGTCGCCTTGAACTCGTCCGGCTGAATTACCTTATTGATGATCACCCCACCGACGTGCGCCTCATCGGATCCAACAAAGCGCTTCAGAAACGCAAGGTCATCTGCAATATCGTTCTCCGATCCTCCGGTGACGATAAGGACCTGATACCCTGTCGCCTGCGAGAGGGTGAGCGGATCGAGGTGGACAGAGGCTCCATAGGAGAGGTCCTTCCCGCACTCGATGAACAGCATCTCCTTGTCCCGCCCCATCTCTGCTATCACCCGTTTCACCTCTGCGGTGATCGATTCCTCATCGTACATATAGCGGAGCTTGGAGTGGTCGAACCCGATGGAGACCTTCTCCGCTTCCTCACTAAGCTCGAACAGGTTCACCATCAGGGCCGCATCGTAGTCCCATAGGCGTTTCTTTCGATATAGAAAGCGGTCACCAAGCGGCTTGATGTAACCAAACTTCTTCTCGAGCGCCCTACCCAGTCCAACCAACACGCTCGTCTTGCCCGCACTCTTCCGTGTTGAGGCAACGATCAGCGAGCTCATCTCACCTTACCTCCCCTTCCTCCTTGAACAAAATCCTCACATCCACTGCCTTCACCCCGTCTTCGTGATTATAGACGACGAGAGGATTGATCTCGATGTCGGTAATGTCCCGACAGCGGTGGATAAGGTTGCTCAACCGAACCGCCACGCCAACGATGCCGTCGATATCCTTGCGCTTCTCCCCACGTACACCCAAGAGGAGCGGGTAGGAGCGGATATCGGCGACCATTGCATGCGCCTCCTTGCGACCGATCGGGGCGGCCCGGAAGGCGACGTCTTTCATCACCTCCACGTAGATTCCCCCCAGTCCGAACATCACGATCGGGCCAAACGATCCGTCCTGACGTGCTCCGAGGATCGTCTCTACTCCAGGGCGTACCATCTCCACGACCTCGACCCCTTGAACCACCGCGTCCCTTCTATAGGAGCGACAGCTGCGCATGATCGCCTGGTAGGCGTCGACCACCTCTTCCTCATTCACGAGGTCGATAGCGACCCCGCCGGCATCGCTCTTATGGATGATATCCTTAGAGACGACCTTCATCACCACAGGGTACCCAATCTTAGCCGCCGCTTGCACCGCCTCGCCCAGGTTACGCGCGATGATCGATTGTGGCATCGAAAGGCCGAGGATCTTCGCCACCTTTTGTGCCTCGTCGGCGAGGAGGAATCCCCGCTTTTCACTTCGTGCCCGGTCAAGGATCGTCTGCACCGCACCTGTGTCGATCTCGACCTTCTCCGCGCTCTCCACGGGCGTACTCAGGTTGCGCCAGGACCGGTAGAGCGCCCCCAGGCAGGAGACGGCGTCGTAGACATCGGAGAACACTGGGATCCCTTCTTTTCGTAGCTCGCTGGTGATTACCGCTAGCTTTTCTCCGCCAAAGAGCGAGAAGACAATTGGCTTCTTCCCTTGATAGAGTGTGTACTCCCTCTTCAGAAGCCGGCCGAGCTCCTCGCCATCGAACAGGGCCGTCTCGCAATACAGAGCAAGTGTAGCGTGCATCTCATCGTTCGCGAGAGCTGCCTCTATGGCATGCTCATAATCCCGCACTGTGGCCTGCCCGGTCAGGTCAACCGGGTTTTTCCACGAGCCGAAGTCTGGCATCACCCCAGAGAACGTCTCCTTTAGCGTCTTCTGGTCGTTGTATAGGTCGACCCCGTACTTCTCGCAGGCATCGGTTGTCATCACCCCAATCCCTCCACCATTAGTGATGATGACCGCCTCTTTTCCCTTAGGGAGAGGAGAATCAGCGAGGAAGCGCGCCCAGTCAAACGCGTCTTGCACGCTCTCCGCGCGCAAGACACCGCACTGGCGCATCACACTGTCAAAGATCTCGTCCGCTCCGGCAAGCGATCCAGTGTGCGATGCGGCGGCCACCGCTCCGCGTTTTGATCGGCCAGACTTGATGACGATCACATGTTTGTCCCGCGTCACCTTCGTTAGCGTATCCACAAGGCGCTCCCCATCCTTCACCCCCTCGATGTAGAGGACGATGACCTGGGTCGCCTCATCATGCGCTAAGTACTCCAAAAGGTCAGACTCATCGATATCGGATTTGTTCCCCACAGAGACAAGCACGGAAAGGCCGAGCGATTCAGCCGCGGTCTTCCCGATCATCGCGATCCCCAACGCCCCACTCTGGGTGATGATCGCCACGTGCCCCGGGAGGATCCCTCCCGGACCGAAGGTCGCGTCGAGCGAGACGGCCGAAGAATAGATCCCGAAGATGTTCGGCCCCAGCACTCTCATCCCATGCTCACGAGCATAGCGAACTATCCTTTTCTCCTCCTCAGAGTGTCCTACCTCGGAGAAGCCCGAGGTGATGATCACTAGGTGTTTCACGCCCTTCTCAGCGCACTCCTTCACCGCAGGGAAGACAAGCTTCGCTGGGATGGTAATCACCGCGAGATCGACCTCACCGCAGATCTGTGAAAGATCGGGATAGATCTTATTTCCCAGCAGCTCACCCCCTTTAAGGTTTACAGGATAGATCTCCCCTTTGTAGCCGCAGGAGATGATGTTCTCCACAATCCGGTAGCCGATTTTGGCCTTGTTCTGCGAGGCCCCGATCACAGCGACCGAACGCGGCTCGAACAAATAGTCAACATCAGTCCTGGTTTTCATCGTATTACCTGATACCTTAGTCTGCATCGCATCACCCAAGCGTGAGTTAGAATAGCATTCGAAGCTCATAGACACCCGTCTCTCGCCTTTTTTCGATCGCGAATCCGCTATTCTCGAACAGGTGCAGCATCGGCTGGTTGTTGACCAGGACTTCAGCCGAGAAACCAAGCAACCCCTCCCGCTTTGCCAGGTAAGTCAAGTAGGAGAGGAGAGTTGTTCCTACCCCCTGGTTCTGGTAGTCGTCACGCACCACGAGGGCGACCTCTGCCGTATGCGACTGCTCATCGATCCCGTACTGTCCTACACCGATTACAATCTGCCGCTCATCTACCTCGATCACCACCAGGATGACCATCTCTCGTGTGTAATCGATGACAACAAACTCCTGCAGCCGTTCGTGTGGCATGTCCGCACGCACCGAGATGAATCTCCGGTAGATCGATCCATCGGAGAGGGAGTAGAAGAAGTCTTTCAGCAAGGGTTCGTCGCTGAACCGCACCGGTCGCAGCAGCACCTCCATCCCTTCTTTGGTCGTGCGATAGGTCTCTAGCTCTTCCGGGTAGTGCCCCCGCTCACCAGGGATGTAGGCCTGATCTTTGTAGATCAGATTGAGTTTCTTCGCCTCGCGCAGGAGCCAAGGCTTGAACTTGGGGTGAGCGATACCGATCAATTCCATCGCTCGCTCCCGCATGTTCTTCCCGTGGAGATAAGCGATCCCGTACTCGGTCACCACGTAGTGGACATCGCCGCGAGTGAGGGTCACCCCCGTCCCCTCACTCAACATGGGGACGATACGCGAAACCTCCTCGTTCTTCGCCGTCGACTGAATGACAAGGATAGACTTTCCCTGAGGAGCCATGACCGCCCCCCGCATGAAGTCGGCTTGGCCACCGATTCCGCTGTAGAAGGTGCTCCCGATTGACTCGGCTGTTGCCTGGCCGGTGAGATCGATTGCAAGGGCCGTGTTGATCGCGGTCATCTTCGAGTTCTGCGCGATGATCATCGGTCTGTTCGTGTACTCAACCGGGCGGAACGCTATCCCCGGATTATCGGAGAGGTAGTCGTAGGTGGAGCGTTTTCCCATGGAGAACGCCGCCACAGTCTTGTTGCGGTCAATCGCCTTCCTCGTGTTGTCGATGACCCCCGCTTTCATCAGCTCGACGATTCCATCACTCAAGAGCTCGGTGTGTACCCCAAGGTGGTGTTTTTCCTTCAGGTGGCTGAGGATCGCGTTTGGGATCCGCCCATAACCCACCTGGATCGTTGCCCCGTCCTCTACCAACCGGGAGACGTATCTGCCGATCCGATGAGCGATCTCATCGGGAACTTCCATTTCGTACTCGAGGAGTGGTTCATCGTAAGGAAGGATATAATCTACATCCGTAATATGGATGAAGCTGTCTCCATGCGTCCGCGGCATCTGTTCGTTCACCTGACAGATCGCCAGCTTGGTGCTGTCAATAGCGGCGCGGACGATATCGACGCTGATCCCCAGGCTCATGTAGCCGTAGCGATCGGGCGGGGAGACTTGCACCAACGCGATATCGATCGGGATCACCCCGCGGTAGAAGAGGTCTGGCACCTGAGAGAGGAAGATCGCAGTATAGTCAGCCATCCCCTGGTTAACTGCATCGCGTGTCGGACCGCTAATGAAGAAGGAATCGAGTCGGAAGTTTTTCTTGACCTCCTCACGCAGATAAGGGGACACCCCAAGCGACCACAGATGAAGCACCTCCGCGTCGAAGAACGCCTTGGGGTGAGCCACAACATAGCGGACCATCTCATCCACAAGGTGCTGTGGTTTCCCGCATCCGGTCCCGATGAAGATCCGATCCCCGCGGTGAATCTTAGAGAAGGCGCCCTCGGAAGAAGCGAATTTCTCTGGGTACATCTCTTTCAAACGTGCCAGGTCTGCCTTTCCGCTTACTTGTGTCATTCCTCTCTCTTTTCAGTTACAAAACAGGCAGGATTGATTCCTGTAAGTTCCTCCCTGCATCCCCGCTAACACCGAATTCTGCCGCAATTACTCAGCAAACGCAACCGGTCGTTGGCAGGTCAAGGCCTTCTCGGGGTTGTCAGGAAGTGCCTTTCGATAGATCAAAGCCGACTGCCTGGGCATATTTCATGCGATCCAATCCTAGCTCTTGATCTTCGTCTAAGTTAGGTTCTCCACCGGCCGCACGAATGCATCAAAGACCCGCGTGGTGAAACAGACGATCTGCACCTGTTTCAAGGGTGATCCTTCCCATAGATGATTGACAACCAGGCAACGATTTTGCTCGGCCTAACACGTTGGTGACGTCGCGGGAACGAGCGCGTCAATCAAAAAGCGCGACTTGCCGACCGACGCGCTTGAAAAAGACAGGTAGCAGCAAATGGAAAACACCCTGCTTCTCGCTATTCGGTGGCAGCTTGTGTAAGAACAGAGTTGACAAGTAAACAGTTTAGCCTTGAATTGTTTACCGGGGCACCGAAACCGTTTAGGTTTTGTCCGGAACACTGACCTCTCGTAAACGCAACTGGCTCCTTAGCTATACCGGACATGTGGAAATCATGGACCAGCAGGCGGAGCCGCCCGGCTGACAGTATTTGGAGCATTTCATGTCGCCACACCGGGAGGTATGCGAACGGGAATCGAGACGATATCCGTTCTCTTATTGTGTAGCCCGATGTGCTGACGATAAGTCACATCACTTTTCGCGTTTGAGGGGCATTCACTAAATGCCCGGAGCCCCGCCAGTTAGAAGGTGTATTCTTACAATTCGAATCGGAATCGGAGAATCTTCCCTTTATCACTCTCGTATTCGAGAATGTAAAAGCTCGTTGGCCACACTTCAAACGCGATCTCACCATCTATCCATTGGCCTTCATCCAAAATCCCATCTTCGAAACCATTAAGCAATGAGCATGTTGCCATGCTATACTCGTTCTGGATGCTGCCATCGCTCTGTATGAGCCTGAAGTTGGACCTGGAGACATCCTGATTGTCCTCCAAGGCCTCGACGTTCAGGTCGGCTATCACATAGATGCGCCCCGGGTCTGGCTCACACCACCCCTCTTTGGACCTGCCTTCTCGTACTCCGCGAAGGCTCACTCTAACGTAGCCATTGTCTACGCCTTCGCCAACTTCGTTCACTTCTCGCTTTGATACCCTAATGCTTTCTGTGGCTGTCTCCACGTTACCTTTATCGTCTATCACCGTAACCCGGACAGTGTAGTTTCCCGGATTCCTATAGGTATGAACTGCACCAACACCTGTCGCGCTCTCACCGTCACCGAAATCCCAGTGGAAACTGGAGATGTAGCCGTAGGGGTCCCAGGAGGCGGAACCATCAAACTCAACTTTCAATGGAGCTATCCCTGACACAGGCATGGCAGCAAGGATGGCTACAGGCAAAGTGTAAGTGGTCTGTATCGTTTCAATGGCGCTTCCAGCGCCATTCTTGTCGTCTATTACTATCAATCGCACCATGTATTCGCCTATTTCGTGATATGTGTGACTGACCTTAACACCAACTTCACTTTCTCCATCCCCAAAGTCCCACTCGTAACTAACGATGGAACCATCTTCATCCACAGACGCGGAAGCATCGAGGGTCACCTCCAGAGGAATTTCTCCCTGGGTAGGTGTCGCG
This sequence comes from Candidatus Bipolaricaulota bacterium, assembly GCA_030603215.1. Taxonomy (GTDB): domain Bacteria; phylum Bipolaricaulota; class Bipolaricaulia; order UBA7950; family UBA9294; genus JAUVYF01. The sequence continues at coordinate 1,862 of JAUVYF010000057.1, read as the reverse complement.
GTAAATCCTGCTACGGGGACGACATTCCCAGTGATGGTAATGGTCTGAGCTGTGGACGCCGTTGCTTCCTTGTTGTCGGTAACGGTAAGACTAACCGTGTAAACACCGGGGATATCATATATATGAGTAGTTCTTTCATCTGCTGCAAAACTTCCATCCCCAAAGTCCCACTCGTAACTAACGATGGAACCATCTTCATCCACAGACGCGGAAGCATCGAATGAGATTTCCATTGGGGCCATGCCTGACGTAGAAGATGTGGTGAGATTTGCCACGGGGAGAGAGTTCTTTGAGCAGCCAACCAGCAACACTAGAATAACCAACAAGAGCATAACCACTGACACGGCGTACTTGAGTCTCATCATTATCACCCTTTCTATCATACTCTTTTTCTTTATGTAGTGTAAGACCCAAGCTAACGCTATTCTGCTCGCTCTTTAGCTACCTTGGCAATTCGTAATTGAGTGAATGGATTGACCGTTCAAGGCTTTGCGCTATCTGTCATTTACGCTGTTATGCTCGTCAGCTATTACTCATTAGCGCCAACACTGCCTCTTGTTTTTCCGTGCGCGTGAGCAAAATGCGAGCTCTCTTTAACGGATAAACAATCTTCTCTCTATTCTTCTTCTATCCCGCGCTAGGTATAGTCGAGGCTGCGTGGGTCAGTTTTGGGACACGCAACAGCAACACACCGGACCTGGTCCACAAAACCAATCCAACTTAGAGAACTCGCTACAAGACAGGGAACTCTGACCAGATGTACGGAGTAGAGGGTCTTCACATGGCAGACCCAGCCCCCAATCTCGCAGACAAGGTGCTCTGATTACCAGAGGAGGTAAAGACAATGAGAAAACTACCCGCTACAGGCTTCATAACAGTAACATTGGTTGCCCTGTTAGCCCTTGCAGCCTTGCCAGCTGCTACGGACACTCAGACGATAACCTACGAAGTAGCGGCAATCAATGAACTCACGGTTTCCGGCTCCCCAGAGCCGTTGATCATCAATACAGCAACGGCTGGCTCCGAGCCAACATCTGTTACAGACGCTTCCACTACATACGCAATAACAACGAATGGAGGCAACAATTCGAGGAAGATCACTGTGCAGCTTGATTCAGATATGCCGAATGGTCTCACTCTCTGCATTACACTATCCGGTCCCGCCGGGGCCGACGCACCACCAACCGACGTCATCCTTACAACAACTCCCGCTGACGTAGTAACATGCATAAATTCGGTGGCACAGAACGGACTCACGATCACCTACACGCTCAGTGCTGCGGCAACTGTCGGTGTAGTCAACCCAGCAATAAAGACTGTTACACTGACCATTACCTCCTCATAGGGCCTACGGCGCCTAGTCAGAAATACGGGACGCAGGGAAAGACAGTGATAAGTGATAGGTAATGAGTGATGAGTGAAAAGAACCAGTCGAGAAGCAGTCGGCGGTCGAGAAGCAGTCGGCAGTCGGGAGCCTAGAGTCGGGAGCCAAAACCAGTAACAAGTAATGGGTGATGAGTGATGAGACAGTCGGCAGTCGGGAGTCGGGAGTGGCGAGTCGGGAGTCAAACACGATAGAAAACTACTCTAAATTCAGCTGATGGGTATCTCAAAGTCATTGACATATTCCGGCCAGCGCCGGCAGTTGCCCTAGCAACACTTCTCTCATAGAATAGATAGAAAGCAAAGGTGCTTATTGGGCGACAAAGGCGCATAACTTTATCTTGAGAGACACAGCTGTGTGTTGCTATACATCGAGGCAAAATGATCGTATTTGGGCCAGTCCCGTCCAGGCGCTTAGGAAGAAGCCTGGGTATAAATAACATCCCACCAAAAATCTGCACCTATTCGTGCGCGTATTG
>JAUVYF010000100.1 GCA_030603215.1 Candidatus Bipolaricaulota bacterium | reverse complement strand
CGGTACGACATCGTGGTCCGACGCCCCCACAATCGATCCATCATCGGACAACACGACATCATGGGCAGGCACGACAGCATGGGCAGGCACAAGGCCTGCCCCTACGACGTTATTATCGTCGATGATCATGGCATCGTTGCTGGTCAGGGACCGGCTGCTTTTTAACCAGCCCAAGACAAAAAGTTGCCTGTCCCTGTTTTCCGACGCTACGCACGGTCTGACGACTGATAATTGCCCTTCTCCCTGACAGCTGACGGTTTCCTTTCCTTTGCTAACACCTAGTTCCTAATACCTGATACCTAGTATCTAATACCTGGTACGTAGTAGCCGATACCTGCTCTTCCTTACTCAATTATTCAACCAGTCAACTATCCAACTGTCTTAGGAAGTGGGAGGAAAAAGTTGACACCGGTCGTTCTTTGACCTATTGTTCTTTGTACAATCGAATCTCAGGAGGTGATTATTGAGAACAGTATGCACGTGGTAGAAATGCGAACAATGTTTGGCCCGGAGAAATTGATTACACCGATTTGAAACCTTAAGGAGGTTTAGTGATGAAGTGGGGAAAATTCAATTTAGGTGCTAGCGAGAGAGCGAACAAGGTTCTTGGAAAGCTTCTTGGACAGAAGGGAGTGTACTATCTGCTGACGATTGCTGCGCTCGGACTCATCTTGGGTGCTGGCGCAAAGTGGGCTCCGTAGGAATTACCCAAATGGTTTGATAGATACGGGTTCACGGTGGCGCGGAGCTGAACAAGGTTTCGGGAAGTTCCTTGCGAGGGAAGGTATTTACGCCTTGCCAATGCCCGTTGGGTTGGATTGATGTTAGAGGTAGAAATGCGAACAATGTTTGGCTTGGAGGAATCAATTACACCGATTTGAAACCTTAAGGAGGTTTAGTGATGAAGTGGGGAAAATTCAATTTAGGTGCTAGCGAGAGAGCGAACAAGGTTCTTGGAAAGCTTTTTGGACAGAAGGGAGTGTACTATCTGCTGACGATTGCTGCGCTCGGACTCATCTTGGGTGCTGGCGCAAAGTGGGCTCCGTAGGAATTACCCAAATGGTTTGATAGATACGGGTTCACGGTGGCGCGGAGCTGAACAAAGTTTCGGGAAGTTCCTTGCCAAAGAAGGGATTTACGCCTTGCCAATGCCCGTTGGGTTGGATTTATGTTAGAGGTAATACGGGTAGGTGATTAACCGAGCTATGTTCTCTCTGTGGTAGTTCTTCTCCTCGATTTGTGTTAAAGTAGAAAAGGTAAGCTCAAATCCCTGAGAAAGGAGAGATCGTGAAGCTCCCTGTAAGTGCAAGGGTTTATATTTATGGTCTCTGTTTACTCGCGGTGGCAGCGATTGGGTATTATTCACGTGATCTTGCGTTTACCTCTGTCGAGCAAATAATAACTTTCGTTCTATTCATCATAATAGGGTTTCTAGCAGAGACTTACGCAACCTGGATTCCAATATATGGAATTGAAATGTCCGGTTCGCTGGCGATCTATTTGGCATCGCTATTCATACTTGGTCCTTCTCTGACTGTACTTGTTACGCTGTTGTCAACACTGGCTTCAGAGATAATAATGCGCTGGGACCACTGGCACCACTCACACTTGAGGCGCAGTGCGAGCACATTCATTCATGCGGTAAGCTTCAACGTAGCCCAGTGGGTCGTGACGGTGGCTGCCACGGGGAGCATACTTGTTTTGGCTCGCCGTGTTCCTTTAACTCTTACATCTATGGAGGACTATCCATGGGCCCTTCTAGCTTTTGTTTGCTACGCGGGGATCAATCTTTCTTTGGTGACAGGGATGGTCTCTTTAGGAGAACACAAGCATTTTTCCTATGGTCTGTTGAGAGCCTTTAAAGACTTTTTTATTCAATACACGAGTCTCTTCGCATGTGCGCTTCTGCTTACTGTGCTCTATGCATTATCGCTGTGGTATATGTTCTTGGCGATCGTGCCATTGATGTTGGTCCACGTCTCGTTTCGCAGTTACCTCAGACTTCAGACCGAGGCACGCAAGACGTTCGAGAAGATCTCCCGTCTTCTCGACGAACGTGATCACTACACCGCTGTACACTCGACCGAGATTGCCTACCTTGCCAAAAAGATTGCCCAAGCGATGGGGCTTCCTCAGGGAGAGATCGAGAAGGTCGATATTGCAGCTCGGGTTCACGACATCGGTAAGATCGCGATTCCCGATTCGATCCTCCTCAAGCCAGGTTCACTGAATGCGGAGGAGTGGGTGACGATGAAGCGCCACCCAGTAATTAGCGCGGAGTTGATCGAGGGATTGGAGATCTATAGACCAGTGGCAAACGCCGTGCGGCATGAACATGAGCACTGGAACGGGAGCGGCTATCCAAACGGGTTAAGAGGAGATCAGATTCCTCTCATCGCACGGATAATCACCGCTGCGGATATCTACAATGCCCTCTCCACTGACAGACCGTATCGCAAGGCGTTCTCTCATGAAGAAGCAATCCAGATGATCAAGGGGATGAAGGGCGCGGATCTAGACCCGGTGGTGGCCGATGCCCTATTGCGTGTAGTTGACTCCTTGGAGAATGAATCGTCGCAAGATGGAGATCCTTTACGCGATGGATAGACGCTGTTAAGGTATGTTTATCATCGGTGCCGTTCTCATCGGGATTGTTGTTGGGTACTTACGCAGAGGGAGAGTTGCTCACCTTGTCTCGCTTCGGTTGCGGTTGTTGTGGATAATTCCCATTTCACTGCTGCTCCAACTGGCGATCTTCCCTTTTTTCAGCGAGCGTGCTCTCTTCCCGTATGCCACGAGTTCGCTCCATCTCCTTTCCTATGCCCTCATCCTGGTATTCCTTGTGCTCAACTACCGTACCTTCCCCCTTCTCATTATTGGGATGGGAGCGCTGTTGAACTTACTCGTGATCGCGGTGAACGCTGGGTACATACCCTCCTCTCCTACCGCCCTCGCCCGCGCGGGAAGCGAGGACGTTGCAGCTTGCCTCCTGAAGGAGGGTGCGTACGGAAACGTTATCTTGATGAGCGAGGGGACACGGCTCAATTTCCTGGGAGACCTTCTCTATCTCCCACGGTGGGTCCCATTTGCTACTGCCTTCAGTGTAGGGGATCTCATTGTGGCGGTCGGACTCATCTGGCTGATTGCCTGGGGGATGGGGCAACGCCCTGTGAACAATGTCCCACCGGGCGATACCAATAACACAACGGACCCCGCGTGTTAGAAATGACCACCGCGGTGAATCTCGAGAACTCATACTTCTAAATCGTGATGAGTGGAAAGACAGTAATGAGTGAAAGCGCCGGTGAAAACTGGCATGGAGGTGGTGGTGAAAGTCCACTACGTAGTAAGGCATAGCAAGCCACTACGGCCCCGAGTTATGCGTCGGCTACCCGTAAGGGAGCGGCGAAGCGTTAGCGCGGGGCTGCGTAGGCGAGGTATTGAGCTCCGAAATCACCTCTTTGGTGCGTCGACCTTGTACTCATATGGGGAAGACAACACGGTACGTAGCGTTATGCGAGGTGCGTACCGGCCCACGGAGTCTGAGACCCTCGGCATGCGTAGAAGCTCCATGTACGGGAACCGGGAGAGCCTGGAAGTGACTGAGCGGGTTCCTAGTTCAGTCTGACTGGGGAAGGTCTGTGACCATAATCCCAGTATGTACGCGACCGGGCAGTCGGACAGGCCCATAGTACCATAGAAGCCGTCGAACAAAGGTTGTAAGCAGGGAACACCGGCTATTCAACCAGCGGAGACGGTGGAGGGAAGGGGTCTGACCAAGGGGAACTTGTTTTAAGTCTAGCACACCCCGTACACAGAGACGGAGGGAGCGATATGGTGAACTCTAAACGGGCACGAAGTGGGAAACCGCGGATACAGCCAAGAGGATGTACCTACATTGAGCCTCAAGGTGTGTCACCGGGACTAAAGCGAGTACGGAAGGCAGCGAGACGGGACGCAAGTCTTCGTTTCACCAATCTGTTGCACCACATAACGGAGCAGATGCTGCGGGAGGCGTACGAAGCATTAAACCCCAAGGCAGCTCCGGGAGTGGATAGGGTAACGTGGGCTGAGTATGGAGACGGTCTGGTAAACAGGCTAAGCGACCTCCACGCCCGCGTGCACCGAGGTAGCTATAGAGCTCAACCCTCATTGAGGACCTACATATCCAAGAGCGATGGCCATCTAAGGCCATTGGGTATCGCTGTGGTGGAGGACAAAATCGTCCAGCAGGCGGTGGTATGGGTAGCCCAGGCGATCTATGAAGAGGATTTTGTTGGGTTCAGCTACGGATTTCGCCCTGGACGCAGTCAGCATAATGCGCTAGATGCGCTGTGGGTAGCGATCATGCAGCGAAAGGTGAACTGGATTCTAGATGCGGATATCCACAGCTTCTTTGATTCCATCGATCATCGGTGGATGTTGAAGTTCGTGGAGTACCGTATTGGTGACCAGCGGATACTACGGCTAATCAAGAAGTGGTTAACCGCCGGAGTATCAGAAGACGGACAGTGGTCAAGCACAGTGGTAGGAACACCACAGGGGGCAACGATTTCGCCGTTGTTGGCGAACATTTACTTGCACTACGTGCTTGATCTATGGGTAGAGGCGTGGCGGAAGCGTCATGCCCAAGGCGAGGTATACATCGTGCGATATGCCGATGACTGGGTGATGGGGTTTGAGCATCGGGGTGATGCAGAAGCGTTTCTCCAGGTATTGGGAAAACGGATGCAGAGCTTTGGGCTTAAGCTAAACGCACAGAAGACTCATCTACTAGAGTTCGGCCGTTTTGCCATGGATAACCGAGCAATGCGGGGCGAGGGAAAGCCGGAGACCTTTGAGTTTCTTGGGTTTACCCATATCTGTGCGCGCCGTCGCAAAGACGGAGGCTTTATCGTATGGAGGAAGACCATCGCCAAGCGACTGCGGATGAAGGTTAAACAGGTCAAAGGGGAGCTGGAGCACAGACGGCACGACCCAGTATCTGTACAGGGTAGCTGGGTTCGTAGTGTCGTGCGTGGGTACTTTAATTACCACGCAGTGCCGGGGAACATCTATGCCCTAGGACAGTTTCGTGAGCAGGTAGCCTGTGCATGGTTGCGGGCACTCCGGCGACGAAGCCAGAAAGGGCGAAGATTGACCTGGGCACGGTTGCACAAGCTTCTCGACACGTGGCTACCGCGGCCGCGGATTCTACACCCCTATCCCACTCAACGTCTTCGCGTTACTAACCCGAGGTAGGAGCCGGATGAGCGTAGTTCCTCACGTCCGGATCTGTGCGGGGGGCGCCCAGTAATGGGTGTCCCTACCGCGACAAAGGGTGATGAGTTATGGGCATTCATTAGAAGCTGAGTCATTTGGCAACAGGCCTGCGACAGAACGCCTATAGAGAGAGAGCTTC
>JAUVYF010000141.1 GCA_030603215.1 Candidatus Bipolaricaulota bacterium | reverse complement strand
CGCTAACATCCTCTCCCGCAGGAAGCCAGCGTAACCCTGCAGCACCGACGCAAGAGCCTTGTCAACTTTGGTCATATCTCGATTCCTGATCATTAGCAATCTCCATACTCACATTTCCCACCCATAGATACCACTTTTCTGCATTTTCCTGGCCCGCGAAATCAACCTCGGCATGGGCGGTTGTCTGTAGTGGTTCACCGAGTGCGCCGTTACTCCTTTCCCGTGCTACTCCTTTTCGACTTGCCCCGATCACGCTCAAGCTTCGCTAACTCGATCGCAAACTTAACCCATTTTGTAACAAGACTGCGGAATCTATGGTAGTTCTCGATCTGCTGTGTGACTTCAGTAACATCCTCAGGTCGGATGTAGCTGGTATGACCTTTACCTTGATGAGTGTAGCTTAACTGGTAATAGGTATTCCCAGCTGCTCTGCTCTGCTGTGATAGGGAACCTGGATGCATCTCTCCCAGTTCCATCAGTGCCTGCTTGATGTTGGCAATCTCTGTTTTAATTGTAACTTGACGTTTGTTCATCATTGTATCATACTAGAGATACAATGAGCTGTCAATAGCTCTCTGGTCAAAGGAGATGCAACAGATGAACGATGTTAAGGCAATGCTTAACAAGATGAACATTACTCAGGCGGGACACCTGCCTGTTGTGGCAGCCTTCTGTAGAAAGATCGGCCTTGCGGACACAGTTAACAGCGCTGTTCCAACAGAGATGGCAGTTGATGTAGGTACCGTGGTTAAGTTGATGGTATTGGATACTCTTTCTGGAAGGAGTCCTCTGTATCGCTTGGAGCGCTTTGCAAGGTCAGTGGACAGGAGCCTACTTCTGGGTAAGAACATCCCCGCTCAAGCGTTCAATGATACAACATTAGGTAGAGCAATGGACGCCATCTACGCTGTGGGAACAGAGAAGCTTTTCTCCCAGGTTGCATTTCGTGCAGCAAGGGCGTTCCCCAACGATATGGATATGGCGCACGTACACTTTGACACCACCTCGGTGAGCGTGTGGGGGGATTATCCTCTATGCAACGAACAACAAGGTCAACTGCAGGTGGTAAACGGACACAGTAAGGATCACCGACCCGATCTGAGACAATTCCTGGTAAAGATGCTGTGCATCCATCACAACATCCCGGTGGTGGGAGGGTGCGAGAACGGGAACACATCGGACAAGACGATCAACAACGCCGTATTGACCAATCTGTCCAAATACATGGCTAAGCATGGCCTTTGCGAGGGAGCATTCGTCTACATCGCTGACTCAGCGATGGTCACCCCGAACAACCTGGAAGCACTTGGCGACAATCTGTTCATCAGCAGGCTGCCCTTCACCTACAAAGAGACGAAGCGAGTAGTCCTGGATGCAGTGCGGGAAGGTAAGTGGATTAAAGTGAAGACAAAGACACCCTCATCACAAAGACGTAAGGCGGCAAGGTATCGTGTGTGTGACATGAGGGTCACCCTTTCACAGAAGAGCTACCGTGCAGTAGTGGTACATTCCGATGCCCATGACAAACGCAGGCAGAAGAAACTTACCCGCAGGCTGAGAGAATCACGAGAGAATGCTATGGGGTTGCTGAACAAAGCCAGAAAGGTGGAGTACTTCTGTCGTGAGGATGCTAAGGCAGCTGCGGAGAAACTGCACAGCGAGAAGCCAGCCTACCATTCCTGTCAATGTAGGGTAGAAGAGAAGCTAACCTATCCCAAAGGCAGACCTCCGAAGAACAAAGAGCGCAAGGTATCAAAGGTCAGATACATCCTTGTGGGAGAGGTTGTTAAGCGCTTAGATGAGATTAAACGGATTAGAGAGGCTTCAGGATGTTTCGTTCTTCTTACTAACACTCCCATCGAGGGAGAGATGGCTCATTCACCTCAAGATGTCCTTACAGCCTACAAGGAGCAACACGGGATCGAGCGTAACTTCGGCTTCTTGAAGGATCCTTTGTTCGTCAACGATATGTTCGTAAAGAGACCGGACCGTATTGAAGTACTGGGGTTCATTCTGCTGAGTTCTCTGTTAGTATGGAATCTTATGGAACATGTGATGCGTCAATACTTGAAGCGTACAGATTCAGTTGTCCCCGGTTGGGACCACAAGGTGACACAGACACCAACATCGTTCATGATGACAACGAAGTTCAAAGGGGTGCTGGTAGTCGAGGTAGATGGAGAATGGAGGTTCACTGTTCCACTAACCTCTGAACAGCGACAGTATGTACAGGCCCTGAGACTAACTGAAGACTCGTTGTTGAGGAAGGACCAGACAGAATTCACACGACATCAGAAATTACCTTCCGAGGGGTTATGAAGGGTGGGGAATGTGAGTTTTATAGGTTGACTCAACAGCATAGTCTAGATTCGCAAGGAAAATAGGCAATCCCGGAGTCTCGGCTACAAGATTCGCGTCACTGTCCAAGATCCCACAGCTAAAGTCAACAACCTCGTAAAGCACAGGGCTATACGCTGCTCGCTCCACAGTCCTCCTAATATCACGACTGGCTGCGATCAAGCGATTGTGGATAACCTCTAGCGTTATCGGATCTATCTTCACAGTTCCTCCTTGTTTAAGGTGATGATGAGGTTGCCATACTGATCGACGGAACAGGTTTGGTTCTCATCGACAACGGTGGTGGCTGTAGCCTCTTCGATAATCACCGGTCCTGAGAGGACATTTCCCGCGAGAAGCTTGTCGCGTCGATAGATACTAAATGTCTGGTAGTTGCTACTTTCTACGTACACCTTTCGTTCTCCCAGTCGAGCTTCTTCCCCAGGTTTCTTCAGCCCGCTAGCGATGGTCTCCAAAGTGGGTTTCGCGACCTCGCCGATGCCGATAACTTTGAGGGAGACGATCTCCTTGGGTTCTTCCGGGGCGTTGTGTCGGTATATGCGCAGATGGTGGTTGTCGAAACGTTCATTGAGAACGGATTTGTCCTCTTCGCGCAGCGTGGAAGGGGCGGAAACACTCAGGGTATGCTCTTGCCCGGCATATCGTAGGTCTAGTTCATAAGATATCACGATGCTCTTTTCAGGGATGTGCT
>JAUVYF010000076.1 GCA_030603215.1 Candidatus Bipolaricaulota bacterium | reverse complement strand
GCCGAGAGGCAGCCTGGCAACCACTTCTTTGTGAGGTCCTCTACATACTCCCAAGGCGAAGGTTCAATGAGTGACCAGGACATGCTGTCACTTGTCAATCAACAAACGCTAAGATGACCAGGAGGCGCTGTCACCTGGCCCCTAATACCTGGTACCTAATTCCTGATCAGGCAGTCCCTAAGTAGCCAGTCGCTATTTGTAGTGTCTTTTAGTTGTGTAGCAACATAATGTGTGCAGAACCACCATTAGCCTGGATTCCGGCCTGCGCCGGAATGACGAGCACATACGAATAATCGGAAACTTTGGCAGGGTCTGCACGGAACGATCATTTGAGTGGATTCCGGCCTGCGCCGGAATGACGGTGGATACATCTCTAACGTTGGGCGCAAGACGCAACGCTACGAACAATCTGATAGCTGAGAGCCGAGAAGTAATGACTGACGATTGATAGCTGGCCGCTGATAGCTGCTTGCTGATAACTGCTTTCTCACCCTCGCCCAGCCTCTCCCTTCATAGAGGGAGAGGGATCAGAGAAAAAGACAGTGGGGAGGGAGGTGACGTGAGAAGGAATCATCACCGCCATCCAAACCTTCCTCCATCAAGAGAGAGGCAGACAAGAGAGCTGGGTTAAGGCCTGCAATCTAGGATCTACTCTTTCCCCAACGCCTTTCGTACGTGCGGGATGAGACCGCCATCGTTAAGGATGGCAAGGACCTCTTTTGGAAGGGCTGGAAAGTGATATGTATTACCTTTGTGCGTCACTTTCCCCGCTTCAAAGTCAATCGAGATCGCATCGCCCTTTGCTATCTGATCAACCCCGTCTTCAAGCTCGATCACAGGAAGGCCATTGTTGATCGCGTTACGAAAGAAGATGCGTGAGAAGGATTTGGCGATAACAGCAGCTATACCAGCGGCCTTCAAGCAGGTCGCTGCCTGCTCGCGCGATGAGCCGCAGCCAAAGTTATACCCGCCGACGATTACGTCTCCTTCCTTCACTTCGCGCGCAAAGCTTGCGTCGAGGTCTTCCATGGCGTGTTCGGCCATCTCCGCTGGCTCCAGCGGTTGATAGGTGTACTTGCCGGGGAAGATGACATCCGTGTTGACATCGTCTCCATACTTCCACGCTTGTCCTTCGATCATTTCGCACCTCCTACGAACTCCGCGCGCGGATCGGTGATTACACCGGTGATTGCCGAGGCGGCGACTGTTGCCGGCGAGGCAAGATAGATCTCGGCATCACGCGATCCCATTCTCCCTCTAAAATTGCGATTCGCCGTGGAAAGGCATACTTCTCCTGGCGCAAGCACCCCCTGATGTGCCCCAAGGCATGGGCCACAGCCAGGATTTAGCATAAGGGCACCGGCTTCAACGAATGTCTCGATTAGTCCCTCTCTTAGTGCACCCAAAAGGATCTCTTGTGAAGCGGGCAGGATAAGCAATCGCACGCCATGTGCCACCTTGTTTCCGGAGAGAATCTTTGCCGCCAAGCGCAGGTCTTCCAGGCGGCCATTGGTGCATGTGCCAATGAGAGCTTGGTCAATCTTTGTGCCCGCTACCTCTTCTATCGGTGACACGTTGTCGACGGCGTGTGGTTTTGCCACCTGCGGATCTAGCGTTGTAGCGTCGAATTCAAGTACTTTCTCATATCTGGCATCAGGATCGGGATAAACTGGCGTGTACTCGTGCACAGCACGTCCTTCGAGAAAGGTAGCTGTCTTCTTGTCAGGAGCGATGTAGCCGTTTTTTGCGCCGCACTCTATCGCCATGTTCGACAATACCATGCGAGATGAAAGGCTCATTTCTTCAATCGCTCTCCCTGTAAACTCGATTGAGCGGTAGAGTGCTCCGTCGGCTCCGATATCGCCAATGATCTTTAGGATAAGATCTTTAGAGGTAATAGGTTGTTCTAACTGCCCGGAGACGACGATCTTGAAGCTTGCTGGGGTCTTCAACCAGATCTTCCCGGTTGCGTACAGGACGGCCATCTCCGATCGGCCAACTCCTGCGGAGAAGGCACCGAACGCACCGTAAGTCGTGGTATGCGAGTCAGATCCTAAGATCAGCTTACCGGGAAGTGCGAACCCCTTCTCCGGCAGAACCTGATGGCAGATTCCGACACCAGCGTCATAGAAGTTCGCGATTCCCTGTTCACACACAAACTCGCGGATCTCTTTATGGCCCAAGGCATACTTTTCGATCGAAGCTGGCACGGTGTGATCGAGGACAATCACGAACCGCTCGGGATACTTCACCCGCTCGACTCCGATCTTGTTGAACGTCTTCGAGATAGCGGCCGTATTGTCGTGCGAGAGGCAGTAATCAGGTTCGATCTCCACGATCTGCCCGACAGCGACCGATTCCAGCCCCGCCTTAGCCGCCAATACCTTCTGTGCAAAAGTCATTCCCATTCGGATCACTCCCTTGGGGGGATGAAGCCTTTTTGTTATCCCTCGATTGGATCAAAGTTCATGAAATCGGCGTAATGAAGGATGATCGCCTCCGGTGTCCTTTTGTATGGATCCCCTTCTTTGGAGTGAGTTCCGATAATGTGAAGGACTTCCGCGGGAAGGCCATTGGCATCAGCGAGGGCGACCCCGGAGAACGGATGGCGCACGAGTTTGCCGGCCGCGGTCTTCTTGAATACTCCATTCTCCTCCTCCATCTCCAGAAGCTTTCCCACGTCGTGGAGCAGCGCTCCAGCAATCAGCACATCACGATCGAGTGACAGCGCGCTTCCATAGATCTCATCGAAGGTTTCCTCTACCGCTATGCAGACCTTGGTTACACTGCGTACATGCTGAGCAAAGTTGAGATTTACCTTCTTTGCCAAGGTAAATGGCATCCGCTTAATATCATGTACTACCCATCCTCCTCGCTTTAGCGCCTCTACCCATGTTGCGATTACTCTCTCCCGCAGATCCTGGTTCTTGATCAGCTTAATCTCCGGCAGCGCTGAAATCAGTTCCGCTTTTATTCCCATCCGGCAACCCTCCTTACTGTATCGATTATCGTTCCATCTCGCCATTCGATGAGGGCAATTACCTCATCTCCGAATATTGGCTTGCGCGGAGGCTGGGTAAACGCGTCTGCCTCCTGCTTTATCTCTTCAAGGGCCCGTACAGGTAGCCCAGCCCCCCGAAAACGCTCGACTAGGTCCTCTCGTGTTGGATTTACGGCGATCCCGCGCTCGGTGACTATCACATCTACTACTTCCCCTGGCGTTGTCACCGTGGTTACTCGGTCAACAATCACGGGGAGCCTTCCACGTAGGGTGGGAATAGTGATCACAGTCATCTTCGAACCAGAAGCAACGTCTTGATGTCCTCCGATTCCATGCAGTAGGAGCCCATCTGAGTGGGTGTTCACATTGACATTGAAATCAAGATCTACCTCCGTTGCGCCAAGAAACGCCGCGTCTAGCATGTAGGTAGAACAACCGCGGGAATCGTAGTTCGCATAGTGCCCGGGATCCATAAGCACGTGGTTTGCATCCTCGCGCAGGGACGCGACCGCCGCAAGATCAAACGCCTGTCCGTCGAGGATCGTTCGTATAGTTCCTTGATGCAGCATGTCGACAATGAGCTTCGTTCCGCCACCCATGGCGAAACCCCCGACGACGTCACCTTTGGCCATTTCTTCTCCAACAAACTTGGTTGCGGCAAGGGAGATTCCACCCGCTCCTCCTTGGAAATTGAACCCATCTTTGAGATAGCCTGATGCCACCACCGCATCGGCGGCAAGCCTGGCAATGCGGAGACGCGTCGGGGAACGGGTGATCTTGAGTGTCCCCGAGGCGATACTGTCTGGGTCGCCGATCTCATCGACCACGACCACATAGTCGGTCCACCCCTGCTGAATCTCGAACGGGTAAACCGGATAGGGAGCAAGATCGTTGGTTACCACGACCGTCCTCTCAGCGTACATTGCATCAACCGCCGAGAAGGAAATCGGCCCGCATGGGGTCTTCCCGTATATTCCGTTAGCATTCCCATAAGGATCGGCCTGAGGGGCACCGATAAACGCGACATCGATTTTTACGTCTCCTGCCTCCACCGACCGCCACCTTCCACCATGGGAACGAAGGACCGCTGGAGCTTTAAGCTTTCCACCTTGAGACACGAAAGCCCCCACCGGCCCATTCATCGATCCCTCAATGCGAGTGATAACTCCATTTTCTATGTGCCCGATTAGCGGCTCATGCACTGGGAACAGTGCGGTTGGAAATATGCGCAAATCCTTTATTCCCATTCGGGCACAAGTGTCTATGACCTGGTTTACTAAGTGGTCCCCTTGGCGGAAGGAGTGGTGAAAGGAGACTGTCATTCCATCGGAGAGACCGGTTTTCTCAATAGCCTGTTCGATTGAAGAGAGCACCTTGTTCTCCCCGAGTTTGACCACCTTTTGCGGACGGCTCGCTTTTCTCCCGCTGGGGGTAGTGGCAAACGCTCCTCCAAAAAGCCGAAGTTTTCTCTCTCCAAGTCTTTCCGGGATCTCACGACCAAGCACGTTTTTCATCACGAACCTCCCTTATTGACTAGCGCGGCAAGTTCGAGTGTTTGCCGTGCTCGGGCAAGAACCGGTTTGTCGATCATCTTTCCTTCAATAGCGATTGCGCCAAGCCCATGTTTCTCTGCTTCCTCTGCTGCCGCGACGATCTGTCGCGCTTCCTTTATTTCCTGTTCAGTTGGGGAGAACACCGTATGGATTGGTTCTATCTGGCGAGGGTTGATCACGCCCTTTCCATCAAAGCCAAGATTGCGTGCCTGCTTGGTCTCAGCAATCAGGCCTTTCTCATCATCCAGGTTAGAGTAAACTGTATCGGAAGCCTGTATTCCCGCGGTCTTTGCCGCGGCGACGATCATAGAACGCGCGAAGAGTAAGGATTCCACCGTTCGTTTTGCTCCCACGTCGCGGGTGAAGTCCTCGGCTCCAAAGGAGACTACGACCACACGTTCGTCCGCAGCGCATATTTCTTCCGCGTGGAGAACTCCCTTCGCCGTCTCGATAATCGGCATGATATAGGTTGCTCCGTTAGCAATGCCATAGCTGGTTTCAAGTTTGTTGATCTCTTCGGACAAGGAAGTAATGTCTGCGGAAGATTCGGCCTTGGGAAGACAGATTCCATGTGGTCGGCCACGCAGGATCTCCGCAAGGTCATCCCGGCCATAGGTATCAAGGGGATTGATCCTCACCCAGACCTCGGGAAACTCAACCGCTGCTAACAGATGCTTAACGAGCACGCGCGTCACCTGCTTCTCACTTAGAGGGACCGAGTCTTCAAGATCGACAAGGACACAATCAGCGCCGTGAAGCTCCAAACCGATGAGTAGTCGGGGGTTGTTCCCCGGAGCATACAGGCGGCTGCGACGTATGCGATTCCGCTTGCTTGCCTGGCGAGGAATCGATCGCGGTATGGCGCTGGTCAGCTCAGGGAACGTCAGTCGTAGAGCTGCCTCTACTCTTCCTGAGATCACATAATCAAGCGCTCCCCTATCAGCTATCGCGATCTTTGCTTTGCTCACCCCAAGCGCGCTAGCAGTCTTCTCAACTACCGCGCGAATTCCCGGTTCAAGTAATCGTTGATTTGATGCCTTTATCTCGATCTCCAGAGATGGAGCAGGGGTTACAACAACCTGACAGTCTCTTTTTGCATCGGAGCCAACTAGCTGTGCCTCACTCATCGCGTCACCCTCCTATGTCATCAAAAGAACAAGAACGGCCTTCTGGGCATGCATACGGTTCTCCGCTTGGTCGAAGATCACGCTTGCCCGGCTACGGGAAGCACCGTAGGTAATTTCCTCATCGTAGTGCGCTGGCAGACAGTGCATCACGAGCGCTTCGGAATCGGCTAGCGCCAGGAGGCCCTCGTTTAGGGTAAAGCCCTCGAAGGCGTGTTTCTTCTCAGCAGCCTGCGCCTCCTCTCCCATGCTTGCCCATACATCGGTGTAGAGTATATCCGCGTCACGTGCTGCTTCTTTAGGATCGTGGAGGATTTCCACACTACCGCTGATCTTGCGCGCGCCCTCTACTACGCTCTTCTCTGGCTCATACCCTTCGGGGCAGGCGATACGGAAGTCCATTCCCATTTTTGTGCAGCCGTTTATGAGTGAATGAGCGACGTTGTTTCCGTCACCAATGAATGTGAGGGTCAATCCGGAAAGCTCCCCTTTCTTCTCCGTGATCGTCAATAGGTCGCCAAGGATTTGGCATGGATGGTAACGATCGCAAAGGGCATTGATCACGGGGACGGACGCGTACTTCGCCAAATCGAGGATCGTCCGGTGCTCGAAGACCCTTGCCATGATTCCATCAACATAACCGGAAAGGACAATCGCGATGTCTTCGGTTGTCTCGCGCTTACCAAGTCTGATATCGTCCGGCCCCAAGTAGATTGCGTGACCACCCAGTTGGCTCATCCCATTCTCAAACGAGACACGTGTGCGCAGGGAAGGTTTCTGAAAGATCATTGCTAGGGCTTTACCGGCCAACATGTCATGTTTTACCCCTGCGCGCAGTTCCAGTTTGAGGTTACGAGCTGTCTCCAGGATCTCATGGATATCTTCGGTTGACAACAGAGCAAGGGAGACTATGTCCTTTGCGTACATGCGAATTGAATCCTCCTTTTCTATTATTACGTGTTTGCTCGGTACACGACTTGTCCGTCGAAGATGGTCAGCTGCACTTTCATGTCCTTGATCGCAGCCGGTTCTAAGAAAGGATTCTCATCTAACAGGATCAGATCCGCAAGCTTACCTGGTTCGATCGAACCTACTTCTTG
Organism: Candidatus Bipolaricaulota bacterium; assembly: GCA_030603215.1. GTDB lineage: Bacteria > Bipolaricaulota > Bipolaricaulia > UBA7950 > UBA9294 > JAUVYF01. The sequence goes on along the minus strand of JAUVYF010000076.1, from coordinate 533 downwards.
CTCAGCATTCCCCGCGAAGGCTCCTCCCGTTGTGTATGCTCGCAACGCCTCCGCCACTGAAAGACGCTGACTTTCGAATGGAGCGTTAACTGCCCAGTGAACTCCGTACAGTGGACCGAATGGCATACAGTCGGACCCAAAGGCAAGGGTTATTCCACTATCGACAATCCATCGTAGCGGATTAATGGTTTCAATCCGTTTGCTGCCAAAGCGCTGTTCATACATCTCACCGGGGAGGCCCCATTTTCCGGTGAAGTTGGGTTGCATCGAAGCGATCACCTTCAACTTGCTTATGCGGCTAATTTGGTCCTGTGTAAGCATCTCGTCGTGCTCGATCCTGTGTCGCAGACGCGTTTCTCGAGCCTTTGGAAGGATCGTTTCTAGACAAGTAATCACTTGTTCTAGGGCCTGGGTTCCGATTGCGTGGACCGCCAGTTGGATCCCGTTGTCATGGGATTTCTTCATCAGCGCTCTTAGTTCTTCGCGATCCCACATGGCCATTCCTTTATTCTGTGGGTTATCACGGTATCCCT
>JAUVYF010000129.1 GCA_030603215.1 Candidatus Bipolaricaulota bacterium | reverse complement strand
ATCAAAGGATAAGAACGCGTAGATCGTCTGTAGCGTAGGAAAACAGGGACAGACCTCAACCACGGATATACACGGATATACACGGATTAAGAAACCACAACAGACAATTAGAAGAGGGTTAAAATCAGCGTCCATCAGTGTTAATCTGTGGTCGGAATGTGTATCAGTGTTCAGTTATTCACAACAAGCTTTCAGCTTTCAGTTCCTCCCATTCAACCATTTAACTATTTAACTCGCCTTTGCCTTTCCCTCCTCAACTGCTTCTCGTTTTCGACTTTGGACGTTGGACTTGTTTTCCCCCCATTCAACCAATCAACTATTTAACTATTTTTCTCTGCGCCCTCTGCGGTAAAATGACTTTGTTTTAGCAGTAAGTTGCCTTTGTTCTTGACCCTATTCTTATCTTCCTCTGCGGTCTTGGCGGCTTGAGTGAGTGAGACAAACGGGCGAGAGATAGATCTTGGCTGGAATGTGAGGAGCCTAACTAGATAGAGTACTGAGATTAGGTTCCAAAGACACGGTCACCCGCATCGCCAAGCCCCGGAAGAATATATCCGCGCTCATTCAGCTGGCGATCAACCGACGCTGTATAGATCGGTACCTTCGGGTGGGCTTCAAGAAAGGCCTCTACTCCTTCGGGTGCGGCAACAAGACATAAGAACTGGATTCTTCTTGCCCCTTCGCGTTTGACAAGCTCGACCGCCGCAATTGCGCTTCCACCAGTTGCAAGCATAGGATCGACCAAGATAACCTGCGCTTTCGGGAGTTCGGGCGGAAGCTTTGCATAGTATTCAACCGGTTGCAGGGTATTAGGGTCGCGATATATTCCAATATGGCCCACCTTGGCCATAGGGACAAGGTTGAGTACTCCGCCAAGCATTCCGGTCCCGGCTCGTAGTATGGGGACAAGCACTATCGGAACATCAAGCACCCTTCCTGTTGTACGTTCCAATGGGGTTACTACTTCCACTTCACGCAAGGGATAGCTGCGAGTGATTTCATACACCATGAACGCGGTCAACTCTTCGAGCAACAAGCGAAACTTATGATTGTTTGTGCGCGTATCCCGCAGTAAGGTCAGTTTGTTCTGGATAAGCGGGTGTGTAAGGATGTGCAGGTTTGTCATTGATCCCTCCATGTTTTCCAATTACTCAAAGATACACCATCCTAATACCGTGCTCAAGGACAACCACCCATAGTCCGTGCAACCCGGAATGGCTTTCATCATATTCAAACGTTAACAGATTGACAGACAAGGACGAAGTGCAAGTCAGACGACAGACGCAATTAACTCCGTAGACGGCCTCAATTATTCCACTAAGACCTTCGACAAGCAGACCCACGACTTATTCTAACATCTCAAAGGTCTTTGCCTGATCATTGGTCCACGCCTACAGTCAAGTCACAGCCATATTCTTGCTCGGCACAACGTGGAGCAGTATGACCAGTACTTCTGCGACAACAGATTGTTTGAGCTTGAACAATGCTCGCCTAGGTAAAAGGAGGTCTAAGGATGCGTGTGTTAGGTTGTAGATGGGGCTTAGTAATGGCAATCATTGGTTTTCCTATTCTCGGGAGAGGAATTTATGCGGGAGATACACTTTTGTTGTCAATGGGATCGTCTCTCATCGCAATTGGGGTTTCGCTCTGGGGCTGTCTGCGCTATCATCACAACACCAACATGCCCCCACAACAGACCAGCTAAGCTGCTTAGCTTCTTGGCAATACGGTAGGGTCTCAAACAGTTTAGCAACCAGCTATGATTTGGCGAGTTGCCAGCGGTCACAAAGCTCTATCGCTTAGCTTGTGGTACATCCTTTCGCATTAGTGGATGCAGTAAAGCACAATTTCTTTAATCTGTGAAGGAGGCTAGAATGAGTAAGTCACAAGTGGTGACAGTTCTCGCGGGAGGGGATTCCCCAGAGCGAGATGTTTCGTTGGTCTCTGGGAGCGATGTATACGACGCGCTACATAAACTGGGCGTTCCAGTTAGGCTTCTCGAGGTCCAAGACCCTGAAGACCTCAGGCGACATCTCTCCGATATTGAAATCGCTTTCAGCTGTCTCCACGGAGGAGCGGGTGAGGATGGGACAATCCAGAGGATCCTGGAGAACCACTGTATCCCGTATGCCGGCTCAGGCCCAGAGGCAAGCGCCCTTGGTATGGATAAGCTGGCGACCAAACGAGTATTGACCTCCGTTGATGTTCCTGTTCCACAAGCCTCGGCTCTCATAGATGGAAACCTCGACGTCGTAGCTCAGGAAGTTATCAGAAACTTCTCTCTACCTGTTGTAGTAAAGCCCCAAGGTCAAGGGGCCAGTATCGGCGTAAAGCGAGTTGACACTCCCGATAAACTCATCCCGGTTTTCGCGGCGGTGCTTAAGGAATTTGGACCGTTCTTTGTTGAGGAATTCATCGCCGGTCGCGAGCTCACAGTCCCTGTCCTTTGGATGGATGGCAGAGATCACGTTCTGCCCATCGTCGAGGTTTTCATAACCACTGACTTCTTCGACTACAAGACGAAGTACACCGACGGATTGTGCAGCATGGTGGTTCCTGCTTTGCTCGATAGTGATGTGAAAGCACGTGTCGAAGACGCCGCCCTCAAGACACATCAAGCACTCGGATGCTGGGGCTTTTCTCGTGTTGACATTCTACTTGCTGCGGAGGAAATACCCTATGTGCTTGAGACAAACACCCTTCCAGGAATGACTCCCCATAGCGCGATGCCCAAGTCCGCCGCGGCGATCGGCATTGACTATCCTCACCTGGTGCAGCAAATGGTGAACTCAGCGTTGAAGCGGCCTATTAAGTAGCCTTCTAATAGAGGCTCCTCGATCTTCCCTCTCGCAGTTCCACCTCAATCTTGACAAGTAGGTACTCTCTAAACGTATATTGTACAATGTAAGTATGGAGGTGAGCGTTGTGAACAAATGGTTAACGCGAGGGAGCGTTATTCTGTTGGTGTTATTGATGGCCGTAGTAGTTGTCGGTCAGGCGACGACAGTCATTGCGAATGGTTGCTATGAAGTGGGTGAGTTGGTCCAGTTTAATGTTCAAGATACCACAAGATTCTGGTGGTGGGGGGACTGTTGTTGTCAATCCAGTTGTGATGAGACTCAGGTCACAGGCTGGCATATCGCTAATTCATCTGGAGAGACGATATTCGAAGTACTTCATGATAATGATGGGCCGACTGCTGCCTCTGCCTGGCAAGGAAACTGGGCACAGATCGATTCTACTGGTGTAGAAGTTCCTCCGGGAGAGTACACGCTGTACGTCGATACATCAGTCGGAACGTTATCTCGTTCCATTCAAGTGTACGATCCATGCAGTGGCTGCGGATACTGCAACTTCTTCTGGAACTGCAGCTGGTGCAACACCACATCAACAATAATTACCGACTGCTACTGCAAAGCCAGTCTTGTGTTGCTCAAAGAGGAGTCAAATTGCTGCTGGCCCCTGTTTAGGTTCCAGTATAGTTCATCCTGTCCGTAGCGGTTTGTTCTGTAGGGACGACCGGCCGGTCGTCCCTACGTCCGAAGGTTTAACATTGTGAATGATTACGGGTGGAGCCTGAAAGGGGACGAGCTACTTTTTCACCGGACTATTCTCGAGAGAAAAAGTTGCCTGTCCCCTATCCCTCTCCGACATCCCAACGTCTAACGTCATTCCGGCAAACCCCGGATCGGCAACCGCCGCAGGAGGCAGAGATGAGCCACAGTCATCCAGGGATGAGACC
>JAUVYF010000053.1 GCA_030603215.1 Candidatus Bipolaricaulota bacterium | reverse complement strand
GTGGTTCACGGCAAATCAGCTTTGATGTAGACTCTTGAGTTAGACGCAATCTAAGCTTAGAATGATTCTAATAAGGAGAGGGATGATGCCGGAGCTTCCTGAGGTAGAGACAATCGTTAGGGGACTAAGCATTGTGAATGGCGCGAGAATCGATAAGCTAGAGGTTCTTGACCCGCGCTTGGATCTCCCCGTTCAGGAGATCGTCGGTAAGAGGATCGAGCGCATCGAACGGCGCGGAAAGTATATCCTTTTGCATCTGCCCAAGGACAAGAGTCTCATCGTCCACCTGCGCATGTCCGGCCGACTCACCCTTGCGCGTTCCCCTGCCGAAGAGAAACATACCCGTCTCATCGTCCACCTTGATCGCGGGAAGGTTTACTTTATCAACCCGCGTCGCTTGGGGACGGTCGAGTACTCGCAAAACGGATTCCCTCACGAGATTGGGATCGACCCATTCGACCTCGAATTTACCCCACAGCGTTTGCAGGAGATCGTGATGCCTTCGCGTGCCCCGATCAAACCCCTACTGATGAACCAGCGGAGAATCGCCGGCCTCGGGAACATCTATGCCACAGAGGCACTATGGCGTGGCAGGATAGACCCGCGCCGAGTGGGAAATACGCTTACCGCCAAAGAGGTTCGGTTACTTCATCGGGCTATCGTGACAGTCCTGCAAGAGGCAATCGATCACATGGGAACCACCTTTGGTGAGGCGGTCTCCGACTACCGCAATGCTTCCGGAAACAGGGGGATCTTTCGAAACCTTCTCGCTGTCTATGGCCGGGAGGGGGAGCCCTGCCGGCGTTGTGAAAAGACGATTGAGCGAATCGTGCAGACAGGGCGATCGACCTATTACTGTCCCAAGTGCCAAGGGTGAGAAATAAGAACAAAACACTTTGTAAAAGGAAAAAGGAGGTAAATTATGGAGCTCAAAGGATCACGGACGGAGAAGAACCTACTCACGGCGTTTGCTGGCGAGTCGCAGGCACGCAACCGCTATTGTTACTTTGCCAGCCAGGCCAAGAAAGACGGGTTCGCGCAGATCCAGATGATCTTCGAGGAGACCGCGAATCAAGAGAAAGAACACGCGAAAAGGCTGTTTAAGTTCCTAGAAGGGGGCGAGATCAAGATCGAGGCCGCCTTTCCCGCCGGGGTGATCGGAACTACCGCGGAGAACCTCAGGGCTGCCAGTAGTGGAGAACACCACGAGTGGGAGGAGATGTATCCCTCATTCGCCGCGACAGCCCGAAAGGAGGGATTCGAGACAATCGCAAAGGTCTTCGAGGCAATTGCAGTTGCAGAGAAACAACATGAGAAGCGGTACCTTGGCCTAGTTGAAAACATCGAGGCAGGAACCGTATTCAAGAAAGCTAAACCCGTAGTTTGGCGCTGCCGCAACTGCGGCTACCTTCACACGGGCGCCGAAGCGCCGGGAATCTGCCCAGCCTGTGCTCATCCGCAGGCACACTTCGAGATTCTCGCAGAAAACTGGTAAGGCAAATGAAGCTTTCACCGCGGATTACGCAGACTCCTTTCTCACGCCCTCCGCGATATAATGCCTGATGGAGGATATTTGAGCAACAAGCTATGTGGTAACCCAAGAACGGGAGGAGATGTGAAGTTTACCATAGTGGACGATGTCGCCAATCTGAATCAGACCCTGTTCCAGGTGACACACGGTTTGTACATCCTGACCGCCGAACACGAGGGTCGGCTGAACGGGCAATGCCTGGACGCGCTGATGCAGGTAACAAACACCCCGCCGCGGATCGCGATCGGCATCAACAAACACTCACTCACCCACGAGATGATCGCGGCCACCGGGCGCTTTGTGGCCAACGTCCTCGATCGGGAGGATGAACACTGCCCAGAGGTTATCCGTCACTTCGGCTTTCAATCCGGGCGCACGGTGGACAAGTTTGCGGAGACTCCCCACGAATTGGGTGAGAGCGGAATCCCGATCCTCCCTAAAGCGAAGGCATTCTACGAGTGCCGTGTCATCCCTGAGATGACGCGCGATCTGGGAACACATACCTTATTCGTCGCCCTGGTCGAACGTGCCGGGATGCGGGAGGATGGAGAACCCCTTACCTACAACGAGTATCGAAAGACGATGAGAAAAAGGAGGTAGAGATGGAAAAGTGGATATGTACGGTATGCGGTTACACCTACGATCCAGTAGTTGGTGATCCGGATAACGGCATCGAGCCAGGAACGGCGTTCGAGAACCTGCCCGATACTTGGATCTGCCCCGACTGCGGTGTAGGGAAAGAACTCTTCGAAAAGGAGGGTTAACATGGACGAGCCAAAGATGTTCTGTTACCAGTGTTCTCAGACGGCTCGGGGAAAGGGATGTACCGTACAAGGGGTTTGCGGGAAGGTTCCTACCTTGGCTAGGTTGCAGGATAACTTGCTCTTCTCCGCAAAAGGGATAGCAGCCTACCTTTATCACGCACGCGAGCTTGGCTGCTCCGATCCGGAGATTGACGCGTTCTTGGAGCGGGCATTCTATTCCACCTTCACCAACGTGAACTTTGACGCTGAGAACTTCGTTAAGCTCGCGATCGAATCGGGAAAGATGGCCCTGAGGACGATGCGCCTGTTGAAAAAGGCGCACATCGATGCCTACGGTGAGCCTGAACCAACAACAGTAAGAACAGGAACGAAAAAGGGACCCGGAATCCTTGTGACCGGCCACGGATTGAAGGCACTAGCCGCGCTGCTTCAACAAACCGAAGGAACCGGGGTGAATATCTACACTCACTCAGAAATGCTCCCCGCCCACGGATACCCTGGGCTCAAGAAGTATAAGGGCTTGGTCGGCAATCTAGGCGGTGCCTGGTTCGATCAACAAGAGCTCTTCTCGCGCTATCCGGTGGCGATCCTGGGGACATCAAACTGCGTTCTTTTACCGAAAGCCAACTACCGGAACCGCATGTTCACCACCGGTCCGGCAAGACTCCCTGGGGTGAAGCACATAGCAGCTTACGACTACACAGAAGTGATCGAGAAGGCACGCTCGCTACCCGAACTCTCAGATGAGTTGGGCGAGGCGACCCTTACCACTGGGTTCTCTCTGTCGGCGGTGCTCTCGCTCAAAGACAAGATCAAGGCGCTGGTAGAAGAAGGGAAGATCAGGCACTTCTTCCTCGTCGGCGGTTGCGATTCCCCGCATCGAAAAGCGAGTTACTACCGCGAATTCGTCGAGCTTCTGCCAACGGATACGGTAGTTCTCACCCTCGCATGTGGCAAGTTCCGTATTAACGACCTTGACCTGGGAGATATCGAGGGAATCCCGCGGGTAATTGACCTTGGCCAGTGCAACGACTCCATCGTTGCAATCGATATCGCCATCGCCCTTTCGGAGCTCTTCGCAGTAGAGGTGAACGACCTTCCACTCACTATCGTTCTCTCCTGGATGGAACAGAAAGCGGTGGCTATTCTGTGGGGATTGCTGTCACTGGGAATTAAGGGGATCTACCTTGGTCCAATTCTCCCGGCGTGGGTGAATAAGGATATCCTTGGAGTATTACAAGAGAGCTACGACCTACGGCTAATCGGAGACCCAAGAACAGATCTTGCGGAAATGCTTTAGGAGTGTGAAATGAACGTAAGAGAAATTGTCCCCGGGGTATCGGCGCTGGGGGCGCGGGACTTCGACCGGCGATTGTTCGATGAGCTGATTCCACTCCCTGATGGGACAAGTTACAATGCCTACCTTGTCCGAGGAAACGATAAGGTTGCCCTCATCGACACCGTCGATCCACACAAGACCGGTGTTCTGATGGCGCAGCTTGAGTCTTTGTCACACTTAGACTTCTTGATTATCCAACACGTGGAGCAGGATCACTCGGGCTCAGCCCCGCTGGTCCTAGCCCGATATCCAAACGCTATAATCATCACAACGCCAAAGGCAAAGCCAATGATCGTCGATCACCTCCACATAGATCCACAGAGAATCAGGACCGTAGAAAACGGCCAGATTCTCTCCCTCGGAGGTCGAACCCTCGAGTTCATCCATGCCCCCTGGGTCCACTGGCCCGAGACGATGCTCACCTACCTTAAGGAGGATAAGATTCTTTTCAGCTGCGACTTTCTTGGATCACACCTCGCCACGACCGAGCTCTACGGGAGGGAGAAGGCGCGGGTCTACGAAGCGGCGAAACGTTACTACGCCGAGATCATGATGCCGTTTCGCGCGATCATCAAAGGGCACCTGGATAAGCTCGCCCGTTACAAGATCGAGATCGTCGCCCCAAGTCACGGGCCACTCTACGATGACGCTGCATTCATCCTCGACGCTTACAAACACTGGGTTTCGGATCCTCCCGCAAACCTTGTTGTCCTCCCTTATGTGTCCATGCACGGGAGCACACAGGCAATGGTGGACCACCTGATCTCCGCCCTCGCCGATCGCGGAGTGTGTGTAGAACCGTTCAACATGACGGTGACCGATCTGGGGAGACTCGCGACCACCTTGGTCGATGCAGCGACGATCATCTTCGCCACACCAACCCTTCTAGTAGGTCCGCATCCGAGCATCGTCTCATCGGCCTATCTGGTGAACGCTTTACGGCCGAAGCTGAGGCACGCCGCAGTTATCAGCTCATATGGCTGGGCAGGGAAATCTGTAGAGACTATCGTTGAGTTAACATCCAAGCTCAAGGTAAAGTGGTTGGATCCGGTGATGGTAAAAGGTTTGCCCGACCGAACGACGTTTGAGGCGCTCGATCGACTCGCTGAGGCGGTCGCTACTGAACACCAAAACCTAGAAGATAAACCTGCAAGGCGGTTGCATGGCTAAAAAGGAGGACCGAATGCATCTAGGAGATTTGATCAAGACGGAAGTAGAAGAAGGAAAAGAGAAACACGTCCCGCTGATCGAACTCATCGACTGCCCTGAGTGTGGGGAGAAGGTCGTCAAGATCACCGTCGGAAAAGAGGTCCCTCACCCAAATACGGTCGAACACCACATCAAGTGGATCGCCCTGTTCGGGGTGAAGAAAGGTGTCGCCGTCCATATCGCCACGTTCGACCTTGCGCCTACCTACGGGGCCCCTACCGTGGTCATTCATTCCAACCTGGAAGGAATAAACGAGCTAATCGCCCTCGAGTACTGCAATATCCATGGCCTGTGGGAAAGTTCACTTAAACTCTAATTACAAGGAGGTTTTAACATGGCGGAAGAAGGAAAGATCTACGTCTGCGACATCTGCGGGCAGGAAGTGAAGGTAACCAAGTCTGGTGTAGGAACGCTCGTTTGTTGCGACGTGCCGATGCACGTTAAGGAATAGTGAATTGAGCGCTCGCTAACAAGAGAATCGAGAAGAACACGCTTTTCCAGATCATAGAACCTCTCTTTCTAATCACGTCTTGTCTTCCTTATCACTGATTGATTTAGAGATTGACCCGGCGAAGCCGGTTTGCGTTTGTCACCACATTGATCGATGAGAAGGCCATCGCTGCCTCGGCGATCAGCGGGTGGAGCAATCCCAGCATGGCAATCGGAATTGCAACCACGTTGTAGAAGAACGCCCAGAACAGGTTTTGACGGATTACACGAAAAGTAGCACGAGAAAGCTTTACCGCCTTTACTGCCGCTGTGAGATCTCCGGAAGCAAGGGTGATGTCCGCCGCTTCGATCGCCACGTCGGTCCCAGTCCCGAGAGCGATCCCCACGTTCGCCGCCTTGAGGGCGGGGGCATCGTTGATCCCGTCCCCTACCATTGCCACGATCTCACCTTCCGCCTGCAATTGCTCGATCGCGGCAACCTTCTCTCGAGGAAGTCGCTGGGCGATGACTCGCTCGATCCCAATAGATCGCGCGATAGCGCGAGCGGTCGTCTCGTTGTCTCCGGTGAGGATCACCGAACTAAGACCAAGATCATGCAGCGCGGCGATTGCAACGGCAGCACCGGTCTTCACTCGATCCGCGACTGCGACCAACCCGAGGAGGCCCCGACCTGTAATGCCGACCGCGACTACGGTCTTCGCCTCGTTCTCCAGGCGGGCGAGGTCGCCCTGGACCTCGTCTACGGTGAGACCTTCGTCAGCCAGGAGATCGGGGGTTCCGATGAGGACCTCCTGTCCGTTGATGCGGCCGCGCACCCCCTTCCCGGCCACCGCGGTGAACCCTGCAACCGCTTGGAGATCCATGCCGCGTGATTCAGCCTCACGAACGATCGCTCGACCGATTGGATGCTCCGAACCCGCTTCGACGCTTGCTGTCAGCTGTAGAAGGTTCTTCTCCGTACCGTCATGCACCACGAGGTCGGTCACCCCAGGCACTCCTTGCGTGACGGTCCCAGTCTTGTCGAAGACGATGGTGCTTACCTCCTTCATCGTCTGGATCGCCTCACCGGTGCGGATGAGGATTCCGTTCCGCGCCCCGATGCCGCTTCCCACCATCAACGCGGTGGGTGTGGCTAGACCCAATGCACACGGACAGGCGATGACGAGGACCGCAACCGCGGCGAAGAGCCCGAGTGAGAGCGGAGAGAGACCTGGATTGACCCAGGGAAAGATCGCGCTCACTGCTTCCCCGATCGTCGAAAGGGCTCCAGGAAAGGCGAGCCAGCCAATAAGTGTGAGAAGTGCGATGCCGAGGACGATGGGAACAAAGACCGCGGTCACGCGGTCGGCAAATGCCTGAATCGGAACCTTTGACCCTTGAGCCTTCTCGACCATGTGGATCACCTGAGCAAGGAACGTCTTCTCACCAACCCCAGTCGCGCGGACGTGCAGCAGTCCCTCGCTGTTTACCGTTGCCCCAACCACGCGCTCCCCCGGCCCTCTACGCACTGGCATCGACTCTCCAGTGACGATCGATTCATCGATATGGCTCTCTCCCTCCTCGATCACCCCATCGGTGGGAACCTTTTCTCCTGGGCGGATGAGCATTAGGTCGCCGACGGAGACAGTCTCGATCGCTACCTCCACCTCCCGCCCGTCACGGAGAAGACGAGCCGTCTTTGCTGACAAAGTAAGAAGGCGTTTGATCGCATGGGATGCCCGTCCCTTAGCCATGGTCTCGATGTAGCGCCCGGTGAGGTGAATCGCCATGATCATCGCGGAGACCCCAGCGTAGTTGAGAAGCCTCGGCGCAAACCCAAGCTCAGCGGCAATGGCGACTAACCCGGTGGCGAAGGAGACGCCCGTTCCCAGAGTGATCAACGTGTCCATCGTCGGAGAAAGGTGAATGGCTGCTTTGATACCGACGTGCAGAGTCGAGCGACCGGCTAGAAGAAGTGCAGGCGCGGCAAGGAGGATCATTCCAATATTGAACACGAGCTGGTTTGGCCACACGATCCCCAGAATCATCTCTGGGATCATCCAGATAAGGATTGGAGCAACGAAGATCCAAGCAATGATCATCCGGCGCTTCACGTCCTTCAGTCGCCTAAGGTCGCGGGTGGTGACGTCCTCGCGCGGATGCTCATCCGTGACCCCTTCTTCAACAGATCGTATCGAGCCGACTCGGTATCCAGCCCTCTCAACTGCCGCCTGCAGGGTCGAGGTGGCAAGATCCGAAGCAGTGGTGAGCGTTGCCTCCTCGGTTAACAGGTTGACCGAAGCCATCTTAACTCCCTGAACTTGGGAGAGAGCCCGCTCGACCGCCTGGGCACAACCGGCGCAGGTCATCCCCTCGATCTTTAGCAACTGTTCCCTGCTCTCCTTTTCCATCATGGCTCTCCGGTTCTCTAAAAGTGCTTTAGGTACTTGAGTGTCTCAAGCAACTCATCGACCTTCGCTTCTCCCTTGCTTGCCTCGATTGCCTCGCGCACGCCGTGCTTCATATGCGAGTCAGCGAGAGCGTGGGCGACCTTGGATAGGGAGGCCTGTACCGCCGCGATCTGTTTTAAGATGTCGATGCAGTACTGTTCACCCTCCACCATCCGCTCCACGGCAGATAAGTGTCCAGCCGTATTTCCCCTGAGGTCTTTGTATCACTTGAAAGCACGTAATTCTTCCACCAGAGCAGCGGGGATCGTCGGCTGTGGCGGCTCAGAGGTAAGGATATCTTCAACCTTTTTAGCGAGCTTGTCTAGCAGTGTTTCCTCCGCTTTTGCGAAGTTGATCGTGCTTCGATCGATGAACTGCGGGGCCACATACAGAGAACGGCGGAAGTTTCTTGCCGTATGAGGATGCGTGAGATAGACAGTAGGACCTTCTCTCTTGACGCTAGCACGAGCCACGTCGTCGATCACCTGAAGTGCCAAGTTATCCTCGTTCACTTCCAGTGGCCGCCACATATAACGGGCACGGGCAATCATCTCGTCGGTGAGGATCAAGAAGCGCGCGTCGTACAGCGATCCGTAGGCGAGGAAACCGACATCGTGTACTATGGTCGCCCCCGCTTGCAGCGCTAACAGGATAGATTGGAATGCTTCTTCTCCCGCCTGTGCGTCGACGCGATGCGCATCGGTGCATCCTGCTCCCGCCCAAGAGGGCAGTTCATAGAAACGTCCCATATCGGCATAGGCGGCGCTTGAGGTAGCGCACTCCGGCGAGCCATAACAGACGATCGCTGTGCGCATGTCGGTTGCCCAGGTATTAGATCCAAACACAAATCCTGCCCCTGGATGCTTCAGTTGAAGCAACACCAAGGCGGCAAGCGATTCTGCTATCCCTTGTGCCAGCCCCCCTTCCATGGTAATTGGTCCTCCCCCGCCAAGGTTTGAAGACGCCACTCCCATCGTGGGTATTCCCTTCTCACCGCAGAACCAAAGTCGGCCAACGATGTTGCTTTCGAACTTCAGCGGAGATTCAGGCTCGACATAGGTGACAAAGAAGGGTTTGTCTCTGAATCGTTCCTCTCCGCCAGCAACAAGCTTGGCCATCTCGTAGGGTGTCTCTAGGTCGGCCAAACAGGTTGACGTAGCCAGGATGGGCTTAGTGGAGTGAATCAACATTTCTCTGAATACAGCGGGATACATCCGACTTGGTTCAGTATCTTCGGGGAGCCCCATGGACATCATAAAGTCAAACCCGTCCAATTGCTCAACAATCCTCACGTTATCAACTACATCTTGCAGCACAGCGCGTCGCATCTTATCTGTCTTGAGGTCGATGACGTACAGCGAATCAGACCCGGGGCTGAAGTAGGTATGATCCATCGCCAAGCTGAGTTCTCTGTCCCCTGTCTGGCTATACAAGGAAACGCTCGATGGAGCCTTAGCGATTGCATCTTCCACCATCGCCGGAGGGATAAGAATTCGCCCGTCTCTGTCTTCCGTTGCGCCGGCCTCCTTAAGAAGCTTGCGTGCTTGTAAGCATGCAAGGTGGATCCCCGTTGTCGAAAGCAACCTCAAAGCAGCCCTGTGTAGCTGTTCTACCTGGTTTTTGGCCAAAAACGCAAGCGGTGGAAAGTGTTTCATTGTTCCTCCATATATGGACAGTTTCATTCGCGCACAGTATCGGTGCCGACGACCCACTGCCGATGAACATGTATCCTGCTCTATTCCGCGGTTCTCCTCGGCGCCACAATATTGAAGCGAGTGCGGATCTTATCGTCGATCTCCGGCGATATCAGAATTGGTCTCTCCTTTGCTAGTATCTCGCGAGCAATCTCGGTTGCTCTCTCCCGCGTGTCCAGCCCACCATCTTTCATCCAAGAATTACGCGATCTCCTGTCGCTTGTTGCCGGCGTGTAGTATTCGTTTCCTCTGAGGTGATCTATTGTGTGACGTTGCGTAAGGTAATTCCCTCCAGGGCCTACTTCCTCGATAACTCCAGTCGCCAATGTATCCTCGCTAACTTCAATCCCTCGCAGGGCCCTTAGCGCCATCCCATTAATGTCGTTGTCGATGACGAACTGTTCATAAGCCACGGTAAGCATCGATTCGAGCATCCCCGCCGAGTGATGGATGTAGTTTCCTCCAGCCATGGCCACCAGCATGATGTTGGTCGCCTTTTCATAACCCGCTTGAATGTCGGGAAGCTTGGAATCGGTCAGACCGGCATCGGAATAAATGGGTACATCGATCAAGTCAGCGAGCTGCACACACGCGGCGTTGAGCAACCCAGACTCGATGGCGCCTCCGAGGTAGCTCATGGTTCGCATATCCGCTACTGCCGGGACTGGTCCGTAGAGGACTGGCGCACCCACACGGATGGCCTGCGTCAAGACGATCCCAAATAGTTCCTCAGCGTGTACCTGCACTAAAAGTCCTGCTAGGGTAGCAGGGGCCGTTGACCCCGTGACCGGAGCAGAGGAAAGGGCGACAGGGATGCCCCTCTTAACAGCGGTCAGTAGTATGTCAGCCACGGATACATCCAGCTTTAATGGGCTTATCATCCACGAAGTGACAAAAGAGATGATAGGTCTATCACGCAATGCTTGTTGTCCACCGGCGATTATCTCCGCTAGTTCAATCACATCACGTGCTTTCTCCGGCGAGCTAGCCGAAGCCATTACGTGCTTGTTCGTGTTTACCAGACAAGTATAGAATTTATTGACATCAAGTACTTCAGGTGGCACATCTCTCGCCACTACCGGACGCAGAAGGAAGTGAACATTCTCCAG
>JAUVYF010000078.1 GCA_030603215.1 Candidatus Bipolaricaulota bacterium | reverse complement strand
TCGGTGCCGGCGACATTTGGACAGTCACTGAGGAGTTATCATGCTTCTTGGAGAAGGGGCAGTTCTGCACAGTGTGAACCAAGCTGAACTATATGCCAAGCTCGCCTCTCTACGGTGTGAGCTAATTCTTGACGAACCGCTCTTCCTGCATACTACGCTTGCAATTGGTGGAAGAGCAACCTGCTTCTTCTTACCGAAAACTATCGGAATATTGCAGGAAGCGATCAGTCTCTGTAGCGAATACGAGCTCCCATACATGATCCTAGGCGCCGGTTCAAATATCCTCTTTTGTGACAAAGGCTACTTGGGTATGGTAATTGGAACATCACAACTGCGAGGGGCAAGTATCGGAGATGGTTGGGTACATGCACTCGCGGGAGAGCCTCTTCCCGAGCTCATCACCCGCCTAGATCAAGCGAATCAGCAATCGCTTAATTTTCTTGCTGGAATCCCGGGTTCGCTTGGAGGCGCAATAGCAAT
This sequence comes from Candidatus Bipolaricaulota bacterium, assembly GCA_030603215.1. Lineage (GTDB taxonomy): Bacteria > Bipolaricaulota > Bipolaricaulia > UBA7950 > UBA9294 > JAUVYF01. The sequence continues at coordinate 6,702 of JAUVYF010000078.1, read as the reverse complement.
GAACGCCGGGATTCCTGAACGAGCGATAGGACAAGAAGTGGAAGAAGTAGCCATCCTCAATTCAAGTACCAGAATCGAGGTGATCCCCGCCAAGTGTTGCGGATTTTCCCATCGAACAAGCCTCTTTATCAAGAACAGGCTGCCAATCCTGTGGGCAAAGATGAACCTGAACGGCAGAGCATACGACCGCATCGAGATTCTCAATCGACGAAGATCAACTCAACCTTCCTCTGCTCATAGCGCTGGCTGCGTATTCAAGAACCCTCCAGGCCTATCTGCGGGTAGGTTGATTGAACAGGCTGGCCTAAAAGGATATAGGGTGGGAATGGCCAAGGTATCTGAAAAACATGCCAATTTCATCATCAACTGTGGAGGGGCAACGAGCACTCAAGTTCTTCAATTAATTGACATTATACGTAGAAAGGTGTATAAGAGTTCTCATATTCAGCTTGAAATGGAGCTTGAGGTCATTTGACAGTGACCGTGAACAAGGGGGGGGACAAAAGTTTTCTTGTAGGCTAGCTATTTTAGGAGGGGTTCTTATCGCTGCTGCCGTCGTTGTTCTATTTGCGCCTTGGTTTTCTCCTTTCAATCTGCGAGAGATTACAGTAACAGGGAACAATCATACCTTATTGGAGGAAATCAAGGAGAAAAGTGGACTTCGAATAGGAGAGAATCTTCTACGAATCTCTGCATCCCGTACCCAAAACGCTCTTTTGTCAATGCCCTGGGTAAAGGAAGCCTATGTCAGGCGAGCCTATCCGCACACAATACAGATTACGATTCATGAGTATGTGCCAATTGCAGCGTTGTACGGTACTGGCGAGCAACAGAAGCCCGTAGCAATTGCAGAAGGCGGGCAATTGCTCTACCAAGTAGCTGAGGGCGAGCGCCCTTTTCTTTCCGTAAAGGGAATAGAGTTTTCCAGCAGTGACCGCTCGATTGTGCAGACTGACAAGGAAGCAATCAAAGTCGTTGAATACCTATACAGTCTAGGAATGAGCGAGGGGCCGTTTTCTCTAATAGATTTCGGAAATCCCAGAGAGGTTACCCTATTTACACCGGGTGAACTAAAAATAATGCTAGGTTCTATAGAAAAGATCAGGCCCAGAATTGATGCTCTGGTAGCGTTGCTTGCTAGCATTGATCTGGATAACTATCAATCGATAGATCTCAGATTTGAGGGTGAGGCAATACTTGTACTCCGCAAGGCGGTGAAAAGATGAGCAAGGAAAGAGTGGTGGTGGGTCTTGACATAGGCACCACCAAGGTTGTTGCGCTTGTAGGTAACGTGTCCGATGGATTAATAGAAATCATCGGTATGGGAAAAGCTGAATCAAACGGCTTGGAGAAAGGTGTAGTGGTAGATATCGGTCGTACAATCGCCTCTATACGCAAAGCAGTCGAAGAAGCGGAAAATATGGCCGATGTCACCATTGATTCGGTATATGTAGGAATCGCTGGGAAACATATCACCTCCATCAACAACAGTGGCACCGTCTCCATCAACCGTCCTGATAGAATCATTACGCAGGATGATGTGCGTCGTGTTGTAGAAACTGCCCAAGCAATTCAGCTCCCCCCGGAAAGCGAGCTGATACACATAATTCCGCGACAGTATATAGTGGATGGCCAAGACGGCATTACTGATCCAGTTGGTATGACGGGTACTCGGCTAGAGGTTGATATACACCTCGTCACTGGGGCAATCACAGCCGTACATAACTTGGTTCGCTGCGTGGAGATGCTAAATATTGGGATTAATCAGATAGTCCTTGAGCCACTCGCCTCTTCGATGGCGGTTCTCTCTTCGGCAGAGAAGGAACTGGGAGTGATCCTGATGGACATTGGAGGCGGAACTACAGATATAAGTGTATTCCGCGGTGGAGACATTTGGTTCTCAAAGGTACTCCCGGTCGCGGGAGAGCACATCACTAACGACATCACGGTTGGATTGCAGACACCAATTGAAGAAGCGGAGCTAATCAAGAAACAAGCAGGAACAGCATTGGTAGATAGGATTAGCGAAGACGAGAAAATCGAGGTCGCTACAATCGGAGGAGACAAGAAGAAGACCGTCTCTAGAAAGAAACTCGCAAAGATTATAGAGCCGCGCGTAGAGGAACTCCTTGACCTCGGATTACAGGAAGTTGAAGATGCGGGGTACCGTGATCTTGTCCCCGCAGGATTGGTTCTTACAGGAGGAACCTCATTACTCAATGGAATCGCAGAATTTGCGGCTCAGCGCTATGAGATACCGGTACGACAAGGGAAGATTCCTCGAGGCATACATGGCCTAAGAGACATTGTCGAGTCGCCAATCTACGCTACATCGATCGGATTGCTACGATATACCGTGGAAACAAGAGATTTCAGCGCGAGACGATTCGCAAAGAGGAGAAGTTCCCTAATGAGCAAGCTCTTCTCCTGGTTCAATCGCTTTTTCCGGGGGTGAGAATGTCCAACAAAACCAGCATGGCACCCCCTGCTCGACTGATGGTAATCGGCATAGGAGGCGGTGGAGGAAATGCTGTTGATCGCATGTTCTCCACCAACATCAGTGGAGTGGAATTAGTTGCCGTAAACACAGATATCCAGGTGCTTGAAGTTGTACAAGCTCATCGCAGCCTTCAAATTGGACGTAGACTAACCGGTGGATTGGGCGCCGGAGGAGACCCTGAAATCGGAAGACTGGCCGCCGAGGAGACCCACGAAGAAATCATGGATCTACTTAGTGGCGTTGACATGGCATTCATCACTGCTGGAATGGGTGGGGGAACCGGAACTGGTGCTGCTCCCGTGATTGCCGCCTTGGCTAGGGAAGCCGGAATTCTGACAACAGGAATCGTTACGCGCCCATTTTCTTTTGAGGGGCTAACAAGGGCCGAGAGAGCTGAAACGGGAATAGCGAATCTATCTGACACCGTTGATGCCATTATCACAATCGCCAATGATAGGCTCCTCAAAGTTGCTCCCTCAGACATCCCAATCACTCAGGCTTTTCTCCTAGCCGATGATGTCCTCAGACAAGGCGTGGAAGGAATCTCTGATCTAATCACTGTTCCTGGAATGATCAACCTCGACTTTGCGGACATAGAGAGCGTGCTACGAGATGCTGGAACCGCAATGATGGGCATTGGAGAAGGAGAAGGAGAGAGCAAGACAAAGGATGCGGCACGCATTGCGATTTCGTCTCCCCTGCTCGATGGCTCAATCAAGGGCGCGCGCAAGGTAATCATGAACATCACGGGAGGCCCCGATCTTACCTTGGAAGCAGTTACTGAAGCAGCCTCTTTGATCCGCGAGGCAGTATCTGATCGAGCGGACATCATTTTCGGCACTGCAATCCGTGATGGGATGGAAGGAGTTCGCCTAACAGTAATCGCTACCGGCTTTCCAGTAAGCTATGGCATAGAAGAGGGCGCAGCTCTGGATAATGAATCAATGCTTGCAAATCTGCAGCAGGAAAAGCGCGGTGGAATAAGTGATCTTGACATTCCCGCATACTTGCGGCGAAATCGCACATCTCAACAGCATGCTCTAAAGATAGCCAACAGGAACCCTTGACAAAAGTTTAGTGCCAGAGGTGGGGGTCGAACCCACATGACCTAATAGGCCACGGGATTTTGAGTCCCGCGCGTCTGCCAATTCCGCCACTCTGGCTCAAACACAACCTATTCTATGTTAGAGTCTATTCTAGTGCAAGTTTGTGCTACTTCATCAATACACAACGAGATGGGAGTATTTATTGTGGCTTCTCACACTCCAGGTGTGGTCCATAATTCATGGTCCAACGTCCAACGTCCAAGGTCGAAAGACAGTAACCAGTAATGGGTGAGATAGAACCAGTCCAAAGTCCAAGGCCTAAGAGTCGGTAAAGACAGGAGAGATTATAGCAATTAAGAGGTTTGAAGATATCGAGGCATGGAAAGCCGCTCGAGAGCTGACCCAAGTGATCTATCGCCTAACGGCTCAGGGAAAGTTTGCCAAAGACTTTGGCTTGCGCGATCAGATCCAACGCGCTGCTGTCTCTATCATGGCTAATGTATCAGAGGGCTTCGATAGTAACTCAGATGACGAGTTTATCCGCTTCTTGAGGTATGCGTTAAGGTCAGGAACAGAACTTCAATCACATTTGTATGTAGCTCTAGATCAAGCATATATCGATAGAGATGCCTTTGACAGTTTATACAATCAGGCTGATAAGGTGAGAAGTATAATCTCTGGTTTCATCAGGTATTTAAGGAGTTGACGTTGGACGTTGGACATTGGACGTTGGACTCATAGGAACCACACTCACGCATTGAGGGTTTCCTTTGCGTTCTTTGCGAGAGGCTAAGCTGTGAGTCTTTCCCTGGCTCACCTTGCCTTAACCGCGAGAAGTCTTTATTGTTATTGTTCGTTAGTTGAGCCATGCCTACTTAAGGAGAAGAATGCGATACGTGCGATTTTTACCTAGTGAAGGCAAAGAACCACTAACTGGAAAGCTTTGTGGCCAACAGATCATCGCCTCTCGGCAGAACTATGCCCTGTCTCAAGTACGGTTACTTGCTCCATGCACTCCTACAAAGATCATTTGCTTGGGGCGAAACTATGCGGCGCACGCGCAAGAATTAGGGAACGAGGTACCTGTTAGACCGTTGTTATTTTTCAAGCCTCCCTCCGCAATCATCGGTCCGGAAGAGAATATCATTCTTCCACCTAGCCCTCACGTGGATTACGAAGCTGAGCTTGCCGTAGTCATTGGATGTCGTTGCAGAAACGTGCCGGCTAACAAGGCGATGAATGTTATCTTAGGATACACGTGCATGAATGATGTTTCCGATCGCGAGGCGCAAGGCTGGGATAAGAATTGGGTCCGCGCAAAGGGGTTCGATACCTCCGCTCCTCTTGGTCCATTAATCATCACCAAGGATGAGATCCAGGAGCCATTCCGCATCCAGTTGCGACTAAATGGAGAGACAAGACAGGATGCTACAACAAGTCAGCTCATCTTCTCCATTCCGGAGATCATTGAGGAGATTACCTCATTCATGACCTTAGAAGAAGGTGACGTAATCGCTACTGGTACCCCATCAGGCGTAGGCCCGCTCTCTTCTGGCGACTTAGTAGAAGTTGAAATCGAAGGCATAGGGACTCTGAGAAACCGTGTCTGCTCTTCCGCGAAAGAAATCATCGATGAGCCAATACTATGAATACCCTCGCTGCTTACAAGAAGCACCTTCAAGAGATTGGTAAGCTAGAATCCGCCATTTCCTTGCTTCACTGGGATCAACGTACGTACCTTCCCAAAAAAGGGCACGCGGCGCGAGCTCTCGTACTTGGAAAACTCGCCAAGATGGCATTTGAGCTTCTGGTATCGGACCGGCTTGGTCATTATCTGCAAGAGCTAGAAACACAAAATGATCTCTCACTAGAGGAGCAAGCAAGTATACGCGTAGTAGGAAAAGCCTATCGTCGTCATAAGTCAATCCCACCCGACATCTATGAGCGATTTACCATTGCGCGATCGAGAAGTGAGTCAGCGTGGGAACAGGCAAAGAACACTTCAGACTTTGAGCTGTTCCAGCCCCATTTGCAGAAGATGGTTGACTTTTCACGACAGTTTGCGGAGCTCTATGGCTATGAAGACAATCTTTACGATGCCTTGCTCGAAGAGTATGAACCAGGAATGACCACCAACCATCTCCGCCTGGTGATTGAGCCATTGCGCGACAAACTCGTACCGTTTATCAAGCGATTAAGGGAAGAAGGTACTCACCCGTGCACGGAAGTTCTAGAGGGAACATTCCCCGTTGATCAACAACAGAAGCTTTCTTCGTATGTGCTTAAAGCGATGGGTTATGACTTTTCTGCTGGCCGGCTCGACACAACCATACACCCATTCACCATCTCTACGGGACCGCGAGATACCCGTGTCACAACCCGCTTTATCGACAACAACTTGTTCTCCGGTATATTCAGCACCATGCACGAAGGAGGCCACGCGTTATACCAGCAAGGGATTCCCCCCAAGCTGCATTGGAGCGGTCTTGATGGAGGCGCCTCCTTTGGAATCCACGAATCTCAGTCACGAATGTGGGAAAACATGGTCGGCAAGCAACTCCCTTTCCTAAAATACTTCCAACCGATCCTGGCCAGTGTTTTTCCTGAATTCGCTCGCGCTCGGCCTGAGATTCTGTATAACGCGGTGAACACAGTTACCCCTTCTCTCATCCGCGTAGAAGCAGATGAAGTGACCTATAACCTACACATCATGCTTCGCTTTGAGCTTGAAGAACAGCTGATAAACGGGCGAACCAATGTTGGTGATTTGCCAGAGCTGTGGCAAGATGCAATGAAACGTTACCTGGGCGTTGTACCCAAGGACGACGCACACGGAGTCCTACAAGATGTACACTGGTCAGCTGGAATGTTTGGCTATTTCTCCTCATACATGCTAGGAAACTTGTGCTCCGCGCAGATATTTGCCAAGGTAAAAGAAGAGATTCCTGATCTCGACGAGCAAATCGCCAACGGTAAGTCCATCGTTCTTCTCTCCTGGCTACGAAAGCAAGTACACCGTTTCGGTAAGATATACGAACCACAAGACCTCCTTCAACGCGTCACAGGAGAAAGATTGAACCCCTCCTACTTTACGCGGTATATCACCGACAAGTACAGCCAGATCTACAAACTGTAGCTCTACTAGCCGGGCAACCA
>JAUVYF010000060.1 GCA_030603215.1 Candidatus Bipolaricaulota bacterium | reverse complement strand
TTGGGATGAAGCTTCCGGGGATCGTGACCAACGTGACCAGGTTCGGGGCGTTCGTGGATATTGGGGTGCATCAGGATGGGCTCGTCCACATCAGCCAGCTCGCCGACAGGTTCGTCAATGACCCATCCGAGGTGACGAAGGTACAGCAGCGTGTCACAGTCACGGTGATCGCTGTGGACGCGACACGTGGGCGAATCTCCCTGTCCATGAGAGAGAATCCGACCAAAACAACTTTAAAAGCATGACTGGATCATCTCGCCTTAGGAACGGAGGGACTACCTATGACAATCAAGCGCTGTAGCTGGGCAGGGAGTAATCCTCGCTACGTGCGCTACCACGACAAGGAGTGGGGTGTGCCCGTTCATGATGACCGAATTTTGTTCGAGTTTCTTATCCTGGAGGGCGCTCAGGCGGGACTAAGCTGGTCGACGATTCTTAATAAACGCGATCGCTACCGCGAGGTGTTCGACCGGTTCGATCCACAGGCGGTTGCCGCTTACGATACCGCGAAGATTGAATCACTCCTCCAGGACCCAGGGATCGTCCGCAATCGGCGCAAGGTGGAAGCAGCGATTACTAATGCCCGCGCTTTCCTCACGGTCAAACAGGAATTTGGAACCTTCAATCGCTACATCTAGAGCTTTGTCGGCGGACGGCCGATTCAAAATGCGTGGGCCTCGATCGAGGAGACACCGGCCGAGTCGTCGGAGTCCGTCGCAATGAGCAAAGCCTTGAAGAAACGGGGTTTCAAGTTCGTTGGGCCGACGATCTGCTACGCGTTCATGCAGGCGGTGGGGATGGTGAATGATCACACCATCGATTGCTTCCGTTATGGCGAGCTGGCCAAGGCGGAATGATGATAGAAATCTTGGAAATCCACTTCATGTCCTGTCGCACGGCTACTGAACAAAATATTTCACTCGTCCCTTGACTGAAGAAATATTTTGTGGTAAATTGATGGGGTGACTATGTGGAATCAAGCCTGGCAATATGTGATCAGTCATCCTGATAAGATATTCGAGTGGACCTTACAACACCTATACATCATCCTGGTAGCCAACGCCTTGGCAGCCGTCTTCGGGGTGCTGATCGGGATCTACATCTCCGGGAAGGGGCGCCAGCGCATCGCGGACACGGTCATCTATTTAGCTAGCATCATGATGACAGTTCCTTCCCTGGCGCTATACGGCATTCTCATGGGAATCTTGAGCGCACTTACTCTCCCCTCTATTGGTTTTCTTCCCGTAGTGATCGCCCTTACCCTGTACGGGTTGCTTCCCATCATCCGTAACACGTATACCGCGATCCGTGAGGTAGACCCAGCGATGATCGAGGCGGGACGAGGGATGGGAATGAGTGAAATACAGATTCTTGTTAAGGTGAAGTTGCCGTTGGCCGTTCCGGTGATTATGGCTGGGCTGCGGCAGGCAGTAGTGATGAACATCGGGATCGCTGCCATTGGGGCTTACATCGGAGCGGGGGGATTGGGGCAGCCGATCTTCCGGGGGATCGCTAATTACCGGACGGATCTTATCTTAGTTGGAGCCATATTCGTCTCGCTTCTTGCCATCCTAGCAGATCTGCTCATGGGAGGGTTGGAGTGGCTAACAACACCTAAGGGAGTGCGGACTAGGAGGAGGCGTTGATAAAACTAGATCAGGTAGGAAAGACCTACGCCGATGGAACCGAGGCCGTCAAGGATCTGTGTTTGGAGATCAAGGAGGGTGAATTCTGTGTCCTGCTGGGTCCCTCCGGTTGTGGCAAAACAACTACAATGAAGATGATCAATCGTCTTATTCCTCTCACCACCGGGAAGATCTACATCGATGGTGTCGATGTTTATAAGTTAGAATCTAACGAGCTTCGAAGGGGAATCGGATACGCTATTCAGAACATCGGACTGTTTCCGCACCTGACCGTTTGCCAGAACATTGCGACTGTTCCCATGCTCAAGAAATGGCCAAAGCCCAAGCAGCGTGCTCGCGCTGAGGAACTATTGACATTGGTAGGGATGGATCCAGGGACGTTCATCGATCGTTATCCGAGCGAGCTCTCTGGCGGGCAGCAGCAACGGGTAGGAGTCGCTCGCTGTTTGGGAGCCGATCCTCCCATCCTGGTGATGGATGAACCGTTTGGAGCGATCGATCCGATCACACGGAACAAACTGCAAGACGAGTTTCTAAGGATTCAGGCGAAAATTAGGAAGACGATCGCCTTCGTCACACACGATATTAACGAAGCGATCAAGATGGGGGATCGGATCGCGCTGATGAGAGAGGGAGTATTGGTGCAGTTTGCCGATCCCGCTACCCTTTTGAGCTCTCCCAAAGATGAGTTTGTACGAAACTTCGTCGGGGCAGACCGGGTGCTAAAAGGGCTCCGGCTACTTAAAGCAAAAGACGTCATGAAGAAACCTCCACTGACGGTAAAGGTGGGGGAAGACCCGATGCAGGTCAAGGCCCGCATGGAAAGGGATAAGCTGCGGTGGGCAATGCTGACTGAGGACGATGGGCGCTTCCTGGGCTGGATCACGTGGGAGGACCTCCACGCGTCGAAAACGATTAGGGAGATTATCATTCCTCCGAGTGTAACCGCGTCTCCCGACACACTGTTGAATGAGGCCTTATCTATGATGCTTAATAGCGCCATTGGGACTCTGGCAATCCTCAATGAGAAAGAATGCCTGCTCGGGGTGTTATCGTTCGAGATCATCCGGGACGTTCTGGGGCAGCAGGTTGGTGAGGCTCAAACGGAGCCCTGAGGAGAAGAACAGTGAAGCGATATACAATGGTGGGCTTACTGTTAGCGCTTCTGTTGGGAGTTACCGTTTGGATGACAAGCAAGGGCTCGGTGGGCATCTTCAAGATGTTCTCGGGGATGAAGATTGTAAGCGCCACCCTTAGGCACCTCCAGATCGTTGCGGCAGCTGAGGTGTTGGCGATTGGGATTGGAATCCCCATCGGCTTTTTGAGCACTCGTCATGCATTTCGTTTCGTTTCTCCAGTATTGATCGGTATCGCCAACATAGGGCAGACCGTGCCCACACTGGCGTTCATCGGGATTGCTGGAGCGCTACTGGGAATGGGGTACAATGCTGCAGTCATCGCGCTGTTCGTCTACGCTACGCTGCCGATCATCCGCAATACCTACGCAGGAATACTTTCTCTTGATCCCGCAATCAAGGAAGCAGCTCAAGGGATGGGCATGTCTAAGTGGCAGGTGACGAGCAGAGTAGAGCTACCGCTCGCTCGTCCAGTGATCATGGCGGGAATCCGGACCTCTACCGTTGTTAACGTGGGAACAGCGGCGGTGGCTGGAATGATCGGGGCCGGTGGCCTTGGTGCATTGATCATGACCGGGATCGCTGTGCGTGTAATGCCGATCATTATCCAGGGAGCGGCTCCCACCGCCGCGCTGGCAATCGCGCTTGACGCGCTTCTGGGGGGACTGGAAGACTGGATGACCCCACGCGGGCTCAAAGTGTTGAAGAAGGCTCAGTGGCAAGAGTAATCCTGCTTCTGATGGCAACGAAGCCAGCCTACGAAACTCCAAGTTGCTGGCGAAACTCGTAAATTGGAGGTAATGTAGTAACTGTAGAAAAGGGCTTGTTCGAAAACTATACAATATAAGGAGGCAAGAAGATGAGAAGCTGGAAAATCGGTTTAGCACTGTTGCTGGTTGTCGCGATTACGGGAGTGGTTTTCGCTGCTCCGATCCGTATCGGGACGAAGAACTTCACCGAACAATTCGTGGTTGGTAACCTCATGGCAACCTTGCTTGAGGACCGGGGCTATGTGGTCGATCTGCGTACAGGGATGTCAAGCACGGTCCTAAGGCAGGCGATGGAAGACGGGAGTCTCGACCTGTGTATGGATTATACAGGAAGCATGTGGCTGGCCTATACAGGGCATGCATTCAAAGGAGAATCGCCTGAAGTGATGTATGCAAAGGCGAGTGCTTCCGATGAGGTGCGTGGGCTTATCTGGCTTAACCCGATTTGGTGCAACAACACCTACGCCATCGCCATTACAAAGGAGTTTGCGGAGGAGAACAACGTCTACACACTGTCTGACTTTGCCAGCTACGTGAATGGAAAAGAGGGCAAGGTTCCATTTGCGAGCGACTTTGAGTTCTACGCCCGCCCGGACGGTATCTTGGGGTTGCAGCTGCACTACGGTTTTGCGTTCCAGCCTAGTTCTATCACGACTGTTCTTCCCGGGCTGACATTCGAGTACCTCGCGAAGGGGAGGAGCACGGCAGCTATGGTGTTCGGAACCGATCCGGCAGTGGTTAAGTACAACTGGGTCGTGCTGCAGGATGATAAGAACTTCTGGCCGCCTTATGATCTTTGTCCATACGTGCGGGCGAAGGTCCTGGAAGCAAATCCTGGTCTTGCGGACGTACTTAATGAATTAATCGCCGCATTCCCGGCAGATCCTGCCGGTGCTCGCGCTGAGATGACCGCCTTAAACGCCAAGGTGGACATCAATATGATGGAACCGGAGGAAGCCGCTGAAGGGTGGCTCCGCGATAAGGGATTGATCGAGTAGGTCTGCAATAAGGGACAGGACTCTAACTGGGGCCGGCAGCTTTGCCGGCTCTTTTTTACCTCTTAAGAGGAAAATGTAATGATAAAGGGGCACATTGACTTCACTCTTCCAACGAGAGTGACGTTTGGCTCCGGTAAACTGATTGAGTTGCGAGAAGAGATCGCTCGTTGCAGCTTCAAACGGGTGGCCTTGATCACCTCTAAGGACCTTGTTGAGTTGAAACTGGCCGAGAAGGCGGTTGTAGCGGCAGAACAAGGTGGAGCTAAAACCCTTGTTTTCAGCAGGGGCGCGAGCAACCCTACCACAAAGCTAGTAGCGGAGGGGGTCAAAGAACTGGGGCCATTTGACCCGGATTGCTTGGTCGGCTTCGGTGGGGGAAGTGCCATCGATCTGGCCAAGGGGATCGGAATCTGTCTTAGTCACCGCACGCAGGATATCAAAGCACTTCAAAGCAATCAGGAGATAGAAGTACGTTCAATCCCTGTAATCTGTATCCCCACCACATCCGGTACGGGAAGCGAGGTCAACTACTGGGCCGTCATCTCCGATCCAAAGACCAACGAAAAACTCTCCATTGGGCATCCTGCGATGGCTCCCCACCTGGCGATCGTCGATCCAGAGCTGACCCTCACTCTACCGCGGAAGATAACCCTGTGGACCGGGCTCGATGCCTTAACCCATGCTCTCGAAGCCTATGTATCCATTCTATCTAATCGTCCGTCTGGCCTGTTGGCGTTGGAGGCTATTAAGCTCGTTCTTGAAAACTTGGGCCGTGCGGTTAACCACGGAGAGGACCTGGCAGCGCGGGAACATATGGCCTTGGCCAGTCTGCTCGCCGGGGCGGCGATGCAACAGGTAGGCCTGGGCCTGATCCACGCTATGTCACATCAGGTAAGCGGATTCTACGACACGCCGCATGGGCTCACCAACGCGAAACTACTCGCACCCGTCTTTGCGTTCAACCTTCCTAAAATACCGCAAGAGAAGCGTGCAAGCCTCGATTCCTTGAGCGAAATGTCTTTCCAAGAGGTTCTTACGGAGATCGATCAGAGGCATGGCCTTACTGATGAAGTGATCACCGTTCGTGAGAGCGACCTTGAGGTCATGTCAAACCGGGCGGCAACGAACCTCAACGCCAAGACTAACCCGCGCCATCCCGAGCCGAGCGAGATTGAAAGTCTTTACCGTTCGACATTTACTGTGGTATAACGCACCCGGAATCTGAAAAATCAGCCCCTCAGCCTCTCCCAACAATTGGGACAACAAGCTGGCTAAACTTAGTGATAAATGTCTTGCCGGTTTTTCAAATAAGTCTTGTTAGGGAGGGGGACTGACTCTATAATGCTTCCTACTCGTTGGTTGATGAGAAGCGAGTGGCGTAGGAAAGAATTCTGCGCAAAGAGGGAAGAACATGCCACAAAAAGGTTTGCAGGGACGAAAACTGCGCCTTCTCAGCACGAAAAAGGTCGAGCAGATTCACAAGACATCCTTGCGCATCCTTGAGGAAGTCGGAGTATCTGTCAAAGATGAGCGTTATTTGAATCTCTTTCGTCGCGTTGGTGCCTCAGTTGACCGAAGCAAGCAGATGGTTCGTCTTCCGGCCGTTCTCGTGGGTGACCTTGTCTCGCTTGCTCCCTCTCAGTTCTTGATGGCTGGGCGCACGCGAGAAAATGATATGTGGGTTGGCGATCGCCATGTCCATTTGGGAAGCGGAGGGGCTACAGTACGTGTCATAGATTTGGAGTCGGGGCATCTGCGTCCTTCTACTTTGCGGGACCAATACGATCTTGCTTGGTTGGTAGAGCACTTAGATAATGTGCATTTCTACCAGTGCCCAGTTGTCTGTAATGATATTCCTAAAGAAATTGCCACGATTAATAGCTTTTACTCCGCACTGGCTGGGACGACGAAGAACGTTCAGGAATCCGCAACTGATCTCCAGGCAGTAAAGGACGTTATTGCCATGGCTGCCATGATCGCTGGCAGCCGGGAAGCGTTACGCATGCGGCCGTTCATCTCATTTATTGCCTCTTGTATGATCAGCCCGCTTCAGCTTGATGCACGAGTAGCCGGGATTGCGGAGGCAGCCGTAAGGAATGGTATTCCTGTCGCTTTATCCTGCGCCCCCATAACCGGATTATCGGCTCCAGCTACCCTGGCTGGACTATTGAGCCTTGCTCACGCTGAGCAGCTGTTCGCGGTCGCTCTCTCCCAGATTATCGCTCCTGGCGCCCGGGTCCTATACGGGATCGTTCCTGGCATTGCCGACATGTGGAACATGGGTTTCCTTGGGGGAGCGGTCGAGGCAGGGATGTTGAACGCGGCGGCAGTGTTGCTTGCTAAGCATATTAAGGTTCCCATCTACGCGGACGCTGGGACAGCAGATGCAACACTCCCGGATATTCAGGCCGGCTATGAGAAGGCACTGAGCATTCTCCAGGTTTCGTTATCGGGCGGCGACTACGTTCATCATTCTGCCGGCGTTCTTGACTCGTTGATGACGGTTGCCTATGAGCAGTTTATCATCGACAATGATATTAACGGCATGGCTATGCGCGTGCTTCAGGGGATTAAGGTGAATGATGATACCCTGGCCTTTGACGTTATCAAGGAAGTCGGACCAGGAGGGCGTTTCCTTACGCAGAAACACACAATAAAGTACGCTCGTAGTGATGAATTCTATGTACCGACACGTCTCACTCGAAAACATCTCCAGGCCCGAAATGGCGAAACAGACGACGTTCGAGAAGGAGCCCGACAAATTGCGCGTGAGATTCTGGATAAGGAGCGCATCGCACTTATCCCTGAGAACATCGATAGGAAGATCCGCCGCCGGTTCGATATTCGGCTTCCTTTGCCGTACAGGAGCACAACGACCGCCAAACGAAGGCAGCAGTGAGACCTGCTGGTTAAACGTCTAGATACTGCTGCCTTTCCCAGTCTGTAACTGACTGGTTAAACGCGGCGATCTCTTCGTATTTTGCTTGAATAAGGTATTCGGTTGTCTCGGCGCCAAGGGCGCTACTGATCACTTGGTCTGATTCCAATGCGTTAATAGTCTGTTCAAGAGAACTAGGTAGCGGTTTTATCCCTCGCCGTGTTTTCTCCTCCTCGCTCATCTGATAGATATTCTCTTCTACAGCGGCCGGAGGTTCAATGGAGCGCTCAATTCCATCTATCCCCGCCGCGAGGATCGCGGTGAACGCGAGGTAAGGATTGGCAGAAGGATCAGGAGAGCGCAGTTCGAGCCGTGTTGCTTTCTTGGGATTAGAGGTTGCGGGGATGCGGATCAGCGTTGAGCGATTCTTGCGTGCCCAGGTGATATTCACCGGTGCCTCAAATCCGGGGACGAGCCGCTTGTAGGAGTTGACCGTGGGATTGGTGAGTGCTGTCACGGCCCTTATGTGCTCAATCACGCCGCCAATAAAGAAGCGCGCGCGCTGTGAGATCCCCAACGCGTCTTGGGGATCGTAAAAAGCGTTGTCCCCATCGGTAAAGAGCGAGATGTGAGCATGCATCCCGCAGGCAGCAAACCGAGCGATAGGCTTTGGCATAAACACGGCCTTAAACCCGTGTAGAGAGGCAACGCTCTTGGCTACAAATTTGATCATCATTAGGCGATCGGCGGTGGTCACTGGGTCGGCATACTCAATCGACAGCTCGTTAATGTAAGGTTCGATCTCGTGATGAGACTTCTCGATTGGGATCTCCATCTTGAGAAGAGTGGCAACGATCTCCTTGCGTACCGCCTCTTCCGTATCACCAGGGACGAGGGCAAAGTAGCCTGATTTGCTGCTAACCTCACTGCGATCTGTCGGTATCTTCCCTTGCGGGAACAGGAAGAACTCCGGTTCAACACCTACAAAGAACGTGAGCCCTTGCTTGGCAGCCCCCTGTAAGAAGCGTTTCAAGATGTAGCGAGGACTGCGAATAGAAGGAGCCCCCTCGGTGGTACAAGGATCGGCGATAACACCAGCGGTGCTTTGTTTCTCCTGTTGAGACTTCATCAGTATTGGCCATGGATAGATCTTTAGGGTAGCGAGATCCGGCTTTAATAACATGTCCCCACTAGCGATATCAGCGTAGCCGCTTATTGAGGAGCCATCGAAGCTGATACCGGCGCCTAGCGCGCCTTTGAATTGTATAACAGGAATCTCAACACTTTTTAGCTCTCCTAGTGTATCGGTAAACAGGATGTGGATGAATAGGACGTTGTGTTCTTCGAGTTGCCGGAATACGTTCCTGTCGTCTGCCTCACCTGTTGTCATAGTCATCCCTTTCTGAGATGTTTTCTATCAGAGATATGGTCAATGCAAATCTTCTCATTATGAAGGCGATCCTACCCAATAGAAGGACATCGGTCAAGAGGAGCGCTAGAATCGGATGTTCCACCTATTGCCGAAATGTGGTATCCAAAGTAGAATGGTTGAAACAAATATTGCGCCAGGATAACGTTAGAAGTGTTTCTTTCAATGAAAAGCGAGGAGGAACGATGCGATCTGTAAGCGGCGGCAGATATCGTGTTCTGTCCCACCACCAGCTAGAGCGGATTCACAGAGCGGCGCTGGACGTGCTCACACGAGTCGGCGTCCAAGTGGGAAGCGAACCGTTTCTTGCGATCTTGTCCCAGGCTGGCTGCGGGGTCAAGGACAACGGACGGGTCACGATGCCTTCCAATGTCATAGAAGAGGCGCTGGAGAAAGTTCCGAATCGAGTGTTGCTCTATGGCCGTGACGAGGACTCCACGCTCGATCTTGGGGAAAGGCGAGTATACCTGGGCACGGGGGGAGCAGCGATCCATATTCTGGATTTGGAGAGCGGGGATCTTAGAGGTTCTACACTGGCCGATTTAGGAGATATCGCATGGCTAGTGCAGAATCTGGAGAATGTTCACTTCCTTCTGCGTCCGGTAGTGGCGAGAGATGTGCCACCTGAAGTACTTGATGTCAATAAATTCTATACTTGTCTGGTAAACACGAACAAGCACGTAATGGCTTCGGCTAGCTCGCCGGAGAAAGCA
>JAUVYF010000051.1 GCA_030603215.1 Candidatus Bipolaricaulota bacterium | reverse complement strand
CATTACTGTCTTCTTCTCCCCCTCCCTTTAATTCCCTCCTTTACCCCATGTAGTAACTCCAATCCTACTACTACACGGGGCGAGGTCGGGGAGGGAAGATCATAGAACATCCCTCTCCCTCGATGAAGGGAGAGGCTAGGTGAGGGTGAGGAAGCAGCTGTCAGCTCTCATTTCTCCCTTCCCATTCAACCAATCAACCAATCTCATACTCAACTGCTTTACCCAACGAACCCCTGCCCCCGCCTGCCCTGTGCAATCTTGTTCTGTTTGCATTTCACGGGGTGAAGTGATTTTAGTAGTTATACTTCTACGGGGTAACGAACTCTATGAACCCTACGAACCGCTATTCCCATTCAACCACTTGATCATTTCCCCATTTAACTGCTCTACCGTTTCTTGGACACACGGTACGCAGCTTGGGCTTAGGTGATAATGCTTGTACAATACCCATTACTTGCATTAGGCTGGCTTCCGAAACAGAAGAGCGTCGCGAATCTTTGCCCCAAAAGATGGAGGGATAATGTCTAAGCAGAAAAAACGGCACATCACCGCAGAGGATCTCTACCAATTCAATCTGATTTCTGAACCACAGGTTTCACCGGACGGAAAGCTCGCCATTTTCTGCTTGCGGCGAGCGGATAAGGAAACAGAGAAGGTGCACTCAAATCTATGGCTTGTACCAACCAGCGGCAAGCCAGCCCGCCAATTCACATATGGAAGTCAGTCGGATACTCATCCTCGCTTTTCGCCTGATGGCTCGCGAATCGCCTTTCTGTCTAACCGTGATGATGAGAAACAGCTACAGATTTACTTGATGCCGCTCAAAGGCGGAGAAGCGCGCCCAATAACTGACCTTAAGGGAACGATCAAGTCATTGGAGTGGTCCCCGGATGGCACAAAACTCTTACTCCAATTCCGTAAGAAAGATGCGGAAGAAATCATCCGAGAGTCCGACGAAAAAAAGAAGGAATTAGGGATTGTATGCCGCCAGATAACACGAGTGTTCTTCAAGGAAGATGGGGTCGGGTTCCTACCAAAGGGTCGATGGCATGCTCTATGTGTAGACGTAAAATCAGAGAAAATTCAGCAGTTCACAGAAGACGATGCTTACGACACACTAGATCCTCATTGGTCGCCTGATGGCTTGCAAATCGCCTTCTGCTCAAATCACAAGAAGGACCCAGATCTAGATCCAGACGCCATTGATCTTTATGTGTTCTCAGTAAAAGACGGGACAACCCGAAGGATTGAAACGCCGGTAGGACCAAAAGGAAATCCTACCTTTTCCCCAGACGGGAACCTCATAGCCTACTACGGCCACAAAGGAAAAGGACAGAGTTGGAAGGAAACCCGGTTGTGGGTTATCCCGGCAAGCGGCGATGGTGAGGCACTCAATCTGACCAAAGACTACGACTTTGATGTATCGAGTTGGACGATTAACGACATGGGAGATTTACCCCAAGTAGCGCCAATATGGTCAAGTGATGGAAAGAGAATCTATTTTCAGGTAGCGCATCACGGCAATACGGTACTGAAGTCAGTATCCTTGAAAGGAGAAGTAGCTGATGTCGTCAGCGACGAAGGCGTGGTTGGCACATTCACTCTTGATAGTAAACAGCAACGATTGCTCTACTTTCACGCAAACATGCAAGACACGGGGCAGGTATACCTTCGTAAACTGGCCACGAACCGCTCACGGGTACTCACACACACCAATAAAGACTTATTGGACGAACTTGACCTCGGCAAGATAGAAGAAGTATGGTTTAAAGGCGCTAGTGGAAATGATCTACAAGGATGGATCTTAACTCCACCAGGGTTTGACCCGGCAAAGAAATACCCATCTATCCTGGAAATCCATGGCGGACCATTAGTACAGTATGGAAACTTCTTCATGCACGAGTTTTACTACTTAGCAGCCCAAGGCTACGTCGTTTATTTCTGCAACCCTCGCGGCGGACAGGGATATGGCGAGCAACACGCTAAGGCTATTCACAACAATTGGGGAACGGCCGATTACGAAGATGTAATGGCATGGGCTGATTACGTGGAGAAGAAGCCATATATCGATAGTAGCAGAATGGGTGTCACTGGCGGAAGCTACGGCGGGTACATGACCAACTGGATCATTGGGCATTCCAACCGATTTAGCGCGGCAGTGACACAACGTAGTGTTAGTAACCTAATTAGCATGTATGGTTCCAGTGATTTCAATTGGGCCTTCCAGGAAGAGTTCGGTGGGTTACCTCCATGGGAAGACTTGGAGAATTTCTGGCGACAATCTCCAATGAAGTACATCGGCAATGTAACCACTCCTACACTAGTAATCCACAGCGAGCAAGACCTACGTTGCGCTATTGAACAGGATGAACAGGTATTTGTCGCACTAAAACGACTTGGTGTCGATACGAAGATGATACGTTTCCCCGACGAACCACATGGGCTTTCACGTAACGGGCGTACCGACCGCCGCGTTGCAAGGTTAGAAAATATATGTTGTTGGTTCGACCGCTACCTGAAAAAGGATTCCAACGGGATCCTGTAAGAAGCAGGCACTAGGATCGCGGAGGAAGACACAAAGATAGGTTCCAGAAGCACAGACATCTTACCCTACTACAAACAAAGACATTCTACCGCAGAGGGCGCGGAGATCGCAGAGGAAAACCAGGAGCGATGAAGCAGTTGAGTAGTTGATTGGTTGAATGGGAAAGGCAAAGGCGAGTCAAATAGTAGAATAGTTAAGTAAGGAAGGGCGAACTGAGAACTGAGAACTGAATTAGAACATAGAGCCACTATCACGCTGGATTCCCGGGCCTTGCCCTGGACCCGATCCGGGGTCCGCCGGAATGACGACGCATACCGTCATGCCGTACTTGATAAGCTTGCCCTGTGAAATCTTGTTCTGCTTTGTATTTAGCAGGGCCTGCCTCGTACTTGATACGGGGGTATCCAGGAATCGACCCATGATTATGAACTAAGGGTTCCTCACAGTTAAGGTAACCCAGAGAAACTAACGAGAAAAGTGGTGGAAGATTTCCACATCATGTCCGGTCAGGAAGCTGGTCAGTGTTTTCATCAGGCATTTGGGAAGTTGACGTTAGACGTTGCTTGGACTATCGACGTTGGACGTTGGACGTTGGACGTTGGACGTTGGACCACGATCTTCTCTGCGCTGTCTGTGGTTAAAGCTCTCGCTTCTTAAGGAACAGGAGCTTACACGACAGCCTGTCTTGTACTATAAATCGTATACCTTGCCCGATTGCGTGAAAAGAAGTTTGAGGCAAAGCTGTGTTGGCTCAATCCCCAGAATTTGAGATAAGGCCTTTCCGTAAAGTATCAATTGTGGACGATAGAGTTTGACTGCATTGTGTAGCATAGCGGGATCTGCAACGATATCACTCTTGTAATCCACAATTGTTGCGGTTAATGGATGGTCAAGCTTGTCTCGCACAATCGTTACACGATCAAAAACACCGCTTACCCATTGATCGTCAACAATGATCTCAAATGGTCTCTCGCGCCACAGTTCAACATTCCCCTTGGGTCGTGCCAAAGCTCGTTGAACATCGGCGCAGAGAAGAGCGCACTGGAATTGCTTGATAACCCTCTGCTTCATGTCCCTGGCAAGCGATGAATGCTTCTTCCATTGCCCAATCACGCCTTCGATATCTGTGCTATCAGCCCACGTGACCTTCTCAAAGAGTTCGTGAATCGCGCTGCCAAAATCCTGGCTATCATAACTATCGCGATCAAATAATGAAGCAGCGGTTCGCCTCTCCCTTGCCATCCTCGCCGGTAGCACATGAGCAAGCTGCCGCCTAAGCGAAGGTTGCTTACAGAACTCCTTTGCTAGTTCGGGCTGTTTAACTCTGGAAGCAGACTGTCCCGCAGTAGAAATGTTCTGGTACCAATCTCGTTCTCCCGCTTCATAGAGACAAACAAATTCATTGTGGTTAATCGTAACCCGAGGTCCATCGGCCGGCTTTGGGTCTCCCATCAGCTGTAATTTCAGGAGGGAGTCTGTGCTTATGGCCCGCGCTGTTCTTCCAGGAAAGCTTGTAATCATGTATAGGGCTTGTCTAGCCCGAGTCAAGGCCACGTACAATACACAAAGCTCATCAAGACAGCTGGTTTCATCGTGGGTTCGTGCCTGAGAGCTAAGCGTGGGGTCAGCGCTAGCAACGAGCCTACGCGGCATCTCTAATCCCCATAGAGGTCGGTTGCTATCAACGGAACGAGCAATAACAAAACCAATCTTGCCGCCTCCTGCTAGGTTCCTCCCACGCAATTCGGGCAGGATAACAATGTCAAACCCCAGTCCCTTGGATTGGTGTATTGTCATAACACGCACAGCACTTGCCGCGGCTAGTTCGTCAACTTTGTAACGCTCAACATAGCGAAAAAAAGCGTCGCAATCGCGATTGCCGCTTTCATCAAACTCACCTGCGGCATCGATAAGGTTTCTCAACATACTCCTGCCGAAATCGTCAAGCGGATGTATTCCCTGTAGTCGAGCGCCCCAGCTCCGGATGAACGCTTGAAATCCGAATATCTGTATCTCTCGTAGCAGTACCAATGACAGGTTGTCCCTGCTCAGCCCTTCTTCCGCGAAATATCCGCGTAAAGGGCTCATTTCTAGATGTCGCCAGGTAAAGTTGTCGCCCGGATGCGCGGCAAACTTCACCAACGACAGAAACAAGGAAACAACGCAGTTATCCCTGATTGTGGCCTTCCCTTCGTGAACAATGTTCATACCTGGGCATGCGCGACGAAGGAAGTTCGAGATTCCCTTGCCAGCCCCATTAGTGCGCACAAGAATTCCCACTGAGAGTCCCCGAGCTAACGGGTTGATCTCGTCTAGTAGATGAGCCACCAGCTGGTACCGGTCACGAGCGGTTGGCTTAGATCCCTTCTTGTTACATGGTGGCTCCAACAGCGCGACATACCCATGTTTGGGAACAATACCTTGCTGGCTCTTGTGGTCTTGCCAAGTCTTCTTCCACTCCCTTATTGTCTCTTTGGGTAATATGCCTTCCGGTAGATCCCCAAACACAGCATTGACCGTATCGATAACCGGCTTACAAGAACGAAAGGAGGTACTGAGCGGCTTAAGCGTGATACGCCCGCCGTATTGCTCAAGAATCTTGCCAAAAAGCTGGGCGTTACCCCCACGCCAGCCATAGATCGCCTGCTTAACATCGCCGACGTAAAAAAAACTACGCTGACTGCTAGCGTCTTGCAGAATCTCATCAGCAAGATTACGGAGCACCTTCCACTGCAAGTTACTTGTGTCCTGGAACTCATCCAGTAACCAGTGGTCCAGCTGGCAATCAATACGGTAATCGATGTACAACCGCGCATCCTCATTGGACATCCGACTGAGCAAGGCGCCACCACTATAGCGATTGGCCTCAGTCAACAGGTACTGTGCATCGTCAAACGTAAGCTTACCGCGACGACGAACCATGACATCATAGAATTGTTCATACTGGTCAAGAATCTGGTAGATGCCGCGAGTCTTGTTGAGCGCGGTATTGAGCTCCGTCTTCATAACATGACCAACCAACACAAGAACCAGCTCGCATTGTCGCTGTGACAACGCGCACGCCGTTCTGTTGACCGGGATACTGGCGCTCCCTTCACGTAAGTCATCCAACCTATGAACAAGTTTCTTCAATAGATACTCGATATCTCGGATCCATGGTGAACTAGGCCGAAACTTGGCCGCGGCGTCAATGAAGGTAAGCCAGCGCCCCATAACACTCTCCGAAAGCTTGTCTTCCAACAATAAGGTTTCCAGTTCTGAGGCGGCGACATTAACGTCAGTAAGACTTACAAGCCATGGAGATCCGTCGGGCCAGATCGCGTTTTCATTGCCCCACGCATTACTCATCGGTAAGACTTGGTAATAATTTCTGTATTCACCGATGATAGTAGTTAGATTATGTTCAGGGCCTTTCTCCTCCTGGCCAAAGGTTGCTTGTTTGAAGGCCTGCAGAAATTCACGTTGCGTACTTCGATCCACATGGTGGTGATCGAAAATTCTGCGCAGTATTTCCTCGCGTGCCTCCCTCGCCTCGGCTCCATCGTTGTCCAGCACCTGAAAGTCCGGAGAAATACCAAGCTCCATCGGGAAAGTGCTTACAATACCGACTATAAAGCTGTCCAGGGTGCCAATATGCAGGCGATGGGAATTATTCAACAGGTCTCTAAGTAGACCAAGAAAATCACCTTGGCTGCTCCCTGTCCTTTCGATTCGTCTCCCCGTTTGCTGGGCTTGTTCTGGGGAGCTAATCGCATTACACAGATACCTTACGATCGACTCAAAGATCTCACCCGCCGCCTTTCTAGAGAAGGTCAGCGCGATGATCCGATCTGGGGCAACCCCGTCAGCTAAGAGCCGTATATACCGATGGGCAAGCTGAAAGGTCTTGCCCGAACCGGCAGACGCGGCAATAGCCATGTGGTTGATCTTGTTGTGTGTCATGCTACTGATTTCTCCAAGAAATCCTTGAAAGCGCGCGCATCGACACAATCACCAATCTCAGCGGGAAATAAGCTTGTGAACCGATCATACTTCACCTTTGGCGCTGGTGGCCAAAACCGCTGGCGTTTTATGTCTTCAACAACACCTTCAGCGCACATCCTTGCTGCTTGCAAGAGCTCGTCGTCAAAGCCCTCCCAGAATACTAGCTTGGTATCCTCTATCGCTTTTGGCAGATTAAAGTAGCCTAACTGTATACGACCTCGGAATTCCTTATCTGGAAGCAGCAATACATAGAGAGGTAATTGAAGGTCAAGCCAACGTTTCTCTCCTTTGCCGACTTTCACCTTGGCGTAGTCTCTTGCCACAGACGAAAGAGGACCAAGATGGGCTTTCTCCGGCACTTGTGCTTGATCTGAGGTCTTGTAATCTATAATTCGTATGTGGCCTGTCTCACGGTGTCGATCAATGCGGTCAATTCGTCCTCGGACGGCCACGCCACGGAATTGTCCTTCAATCTCCATCTCGGATTCCAGAATCTCCCACCCGTCCGCGGTTAGCTTACCCTGAACGCGCGCCGCGGCGTTAAGGCGCTGCTTTGCGGCCTCAAGCTGGATCTCCACCTGCAGCGGTAGTGTTGATCCAAAGCGTCTCACAACCCACTTGTTGGCTTGGGCACAAAGAAAGTTCCTTAGCTGCTGGCCGTTTTCACATTTGCGCATCTCATCGCTTTTGGCCATCTTATGGAGCGCTTCATGCACCAATAGACCAAAATCTAGCGGATCCATCTCTCGTTTTTCTTCTAGCTCTTCCATCTCAAGGATATGGTTCAGGTAGAAACGGAAAGGGCATTCCAGGTAATCTTTGAATCTACTAACTGGCAACTCTTCTAACCGCATGCGGTCACTCGAGACGTCGGCTGGGAGAGTAACATCGAGCAAGAAACTGACCGTTGATGGATGACTGGCTCGCTTCTCCTCGGGTACGGTGAAAAGTCGTTGCGCCCGTTCAGGTAAAGCCTCATCGCCGCAATGGAAAAACAAGCGCGATGGTTTCAATGGGTCACCTGTATTGTTTCGCTTGCCAGCGATGAAACAAGCACGGCCTTTTTCTCTCCGCGACTCGATGAGTTCAGTCATCAAGTAGACATCCCTTGCCAGCCGATCTTCATCATGTCGCAGCCCCAGTTCATTCCGAAGCGAATCTGGCAGGAAAACGTCACTTGGCTGACTATCGGGGACTGATCCATCGTTCATCCCCGTGACTATCAGCAATGGAGCATCGTTCCAGGGCAGTTCAAGCCATCCCTCCAGATCGATGACGGCATCACCCCTTTCTGGATAGTAAGACTGTTCTCCTAACCTGCTAAGCAAGAGCTCAAATGCGTTTCTTTTCTTCAAACCAATTCCAGCAATGACCTCATCCGCAAGCTGGTTAAGCGTGCCCTCAACCAATCTTGCCACTGCTATGAACTCCTCATCCCCCGGATCGTTAGGATCGATGCCGCGCGCTTTGTATACAGCTTGCAGCAGCGAGCGCAGCGCACTGTCAAGTTCGTTATTCTCAAAGATGTCCAGCTGGTCTTGGACAAACGCGGTGGCCCTTCTAAGATCCGCAAACTGCTTGTTCTTTGTCTTATTGACCGACTCACAGAACAGACGATGCGTTACATCCTCCAGCGCCAACGGTAGGTAACGGTTGCGAAAAACATCCAGGTCCTCCAATAGATTGCATGGCGACACGTTACAGCTCGCTTGCAGAAACCTGAGAACATCACTCTGCCGTAAGAAACCACTAAAAGCGGCATAGTTACTATCATTAGCAAGCATCCAGAACGCTTCGAGAAGCTGGTATACTGGATGCTCCCTAGGAGTCTTCCCCGCAGGATCAAACGTAGTCAGTCCCCTATCAGCCAGATCGGGTGCCAGGAACGAGCTTACGCTGCGATCCGGAACACCAAGAGCAACGTCATTTGGACCAAACCTACCAACCTCTGCAGCCAACACTTCCAGAACCTTACTACTCTGCAGGGCTGGGGAGCCTGTAAGGATGATATTTGCGCTCGCATCAGGGATATCAATTTGAGCCTTGCGCCACTTTTCTGTAATAGGTCGCCCCCAACTATCAAAATGGTCATTCAGGTTTTCTGGGGCGTGCACCAAAACAATGATACTAATCTGTTCCGCGAGATGCCCCAACGCTTGAAGCACAAGTGGTGTAGGATCAGGAACACCAGCCATGACTACTGTCTCGATTCTCTCTGGAAGCCTTGGTTTTTCGGCCTGTTGAATCATGAGTTCAAGAGGATCTAATCGGTCAAGTTCCCGAAGGCTCTCTAGATAGGCTCCCTCTAGCCTTGCCAAGTCCTTCCAGCGCCCTGGTTCCTGGACAAGGCTGCCAAGCTCTCTTTGCACATCCGCTATTTGATGTCCTCCATCAGCAAGCCTGCTACGCAACTCTTGAATCATATTGCCAGTATGCATCGCCCAGGCGAAATCCTGGGCCGGCGGGTGAGCAGAGAAAACTCCAGCGTATTCATTTGGATCAATCTCTAGCAACGTTTCAGCCCAGACCGCTCTTATCTCTGCCTGGTTCGCTACATGTGCCGGTGGGTTATCCGAATGTAATAGGAAAGTTGGAGTTACAACTTGAGGGGACAGTATCGCTATCTGCCGAGCTGCACAATGTAATGCTAGTGCCCTCCTTAATCGTCTTCCTGCCTGACGTGTGGGGACAACGATTAGCTTGTCCTTCAGATCAGCTGAGCTCAAAGACGGCAAACGCAACAAGAAGGCACATACTTTTGTGGTTGCTGGTGCGTCCCAACCAAGGAAATACCGCTCTACCGACATGGGTTGTATGCCTCCATTGCACAATTTCTATTGCCTTATCTGGCACGATGGCATTTAGCTAGCAATCAACCCTGCTTAAATAACAGCAAAATCTTGACAAATTCTTGCAGATCTCCCGCGAGATTTCAACCTAAGATCCAGGAAACGCTAGCCTCATAAATTGACGCAGGTGTGCTCTCATGCGAAGACAAAGCGCTATGGTCTTGCCCAAAAAGACCATATAATAAGTAGTAGCGGAAGGAAAAGAAAATGACGGAATGTAGGATTGCCCAACTTCGATCTAGCGGCGCTAGCAGCGAGGCATTGAAAAAGGTTCACTGAGAAGGGAGATCTGATGCTCCTTGGCTGTCACCTGTCAATCGGGAATGGGTTCACCGGTGCACTCGTCGCGGCGGAGGAGCTTGGCATAAACGCTGTACAAATCTTCTCCCACAACGCTTCTTCGTGGCGAATGAAGGAGATCACCAATAAGGCGGCAGCCCTGTTCCAAGAGCAGCTTGCGAACTCGCCGGTAGAGTACATCGTAATTCACACAATGTACCTATTGAACCTAGCAAGCCCCGACATATTCCTCTTTGAACGCTCAATTGCCGCCTTAGAAGAGGAGATCAAGCGTGCGGGAATGCTGAATATCGATCAGCTGGTCACACACCTCGGGGCGCACAAGGGAAGCGGGACAGAAGCAGGAATTGCCCGCATCATTACCGCACTCGACCGAGTTCTTGCCTCAGAGAGCTTCTCACGATACTCAAGCATAAAGCTTCTTCTTGAGGACACCGCTGGAGCTGGAACAACAATGGGAACAGGCTTCCCCGAGATCGGAGCGATCATCGATGGTCTCTCAGATGCAAGCCGCGTCGGGATCTGCCTTGATACCTGTCATGCCTTTGCTGCCGGTTATGAGCTACGTACACCGCAAGGGCTGGAACAGACACTCACTTCATTCGATCGGGAAATCGGTCTCAGCCGGCTAGAGCTCATTCACTTGAACGACTCCAAGTTCCCGCTTGGGTCCCGCCGTGACCGCCATGCTCACATCGGCCAAGGTGAAATTGGAGAGAGCGCCTTTTCCTTGATCGTCAACCACAATGCTCTGCGTGGCCTTCCATTCATCCTGGAAACCCCAAAAGAGATCGATGGGGAAGCTCATGCCGACCAAATGAACTTGAGGAAAGCGCGATCCTTTCGTAAAGAATAGGGCTCCTCGCATTCCAGCCAAGATTTATCTCTCGCCCGTTCGTTTCACTCACTCAAGACGCCAGGATCGCAGAGGAAGGCAGAGATATGAGTTTAAAACAAAGACATGTTATTGCTAAAGGCAAAGTCATTTTACCGCAGAGGGCGCGGAGATCGCAGAGGAAG
>JAUVYF010000048.1 GCA_030603215.1 Candidatus Bipolaricaulota bacterium | reverse complement strand
TCGTCCAAGCAGAGATCCACCTTCAACGGGAGCAGGTGAACTAGCCGCGCCAGGTCATGTGTCTTTGGGAAAGGCTGCGCAGATCCGACTGAACTTTCTGGAGCCAACCTTGCGCCTCCCTCAGGGCTTCAGGCCGCATAGAGAACCACGCCCTGATGTGCTGCGGGATAAGCGATACTTCCAGGCACATCTTTCTTGCGTTCCCACTCCTCCGGGCTGAGAACAATCACATCTTTAGCAGCAGGAAGGTCAGCTAAGAGGGTAAGCAGCGGGATAGAAACCCGATGCCGTGGCCCCTTGAAGGGCAACACCACCAAGAGATCCAAGTCAGAGTCGAGCCTTGCCTCACCTCGAGCCCACGATCCAAACAGAATCACCCGTTCCGGTCGGACTCGCGTCAAGATCCGGGTTAACGCATCGAGAGCCACTTGGGGAACCTTTGCAGTACTTCCTACTTGAAGTTCCATATCCCACCTTCTCGTCATTCTACCAATTTTACCCCTATCTCCCCAGTCTCGTGTAAAAAAGAAAAAGGGGGACAGGCTACTTATTGCTTCGCAGTTTGTAGGTGGTAGCCAGTAGCTCGTGGGTGGTTTCTCATTAGTCTGATTGGTTCAATTCGTTTGATTAGTTTGATTGGTTGATTAGAGAATCGCGAGCTGAAAGCTGATCGCTGATAGCTTCCTTTACTGACAACCAGGTTCATCTCACCCTCACCCAACCTCTCCCTTCATCGAGGGAGAGGGATGTCTTACAATCTTCTCTCCCCGACCTCGCTCTGTGTAGTAGTAGGATTGGAGTTACTACATGGGGTAAAGGAGGGAATTAAAGGGAGGGGGAGTAAGAGACAGTAATGAGTAATGGGTGATGGGTGATGGGTAACGTAAAGCCATTATTACGCTGGATTCCGGCCTGCGCCGGAATGACGGTGGATACTGTCATGCCGGACTTGATCCGGTATCTTTAACGTCGGACACCCCAGTGCAATAAAATTGCACGGGGCAAGCAGATTCCAACGTTACGAACGGTCCATGTATTCTTGTGTTTGACTGAGAACTGATAACTTTCTTTTCTGTTTTCCTCTGCGTCCTCTGCGGTAAAACGCCTTTGTTTCTAGCGGTAAGATATTCGCTTCCAACCCATCATTCTGCTCTTCTCTGTGGTCAACTGCTTTTCACCGCGGAGGTCACGGAGCATGGTGAGAGCAGCTTCTCACTTTATCACCCATAATAAGCACTTAGAAATTCATCTCTAGCAATTCCACCCTGTGTAAGGATGGTTCTTAGCGTGCTGCTCTTGTAAGTTCGATTATTGGGGATGGTCATCGGAGTAACGGACCCGTCAGGGTTAACTCGACTCAAGGCTATATGCTCGGCTTCCCTGACGATTTCGAAGCCTAGTTTCTTGAAAGCCTTGATCACCTTCGTCTTGGGAGCGTCCCTGGGGAATCTAGGCATCCAGGGCAACCTCTGCCTCTGCTATATAGATGTCCTCTGGTGCGGCAATCTGTTCAAGGACTTCATCCCCAAAGGTTTCCAGATGGAAGTTAATCGCTGATTTGACGTCCTCTAAGGCTTCTTCGAACGTATCTCCATCACCAACCACAACGCCCTTGAGCCCGAGAGGATAGGCTACATAGCCCTCCTCACTCTTTTGGACAATAATCTTAAACCTTCTTTGCATTTCTACCTCCATTACCTCTGGCTAATCTTACACCCTTTCACCACACTCTGCAGTAAGACGTCTTTGTCTTTAACCCTTTTCCTGTTTTCCTCTGCGTCCTCTGCGTCCTCTGCGGTTAAATGTCTTTGCCTGGCAGTAAGTAGTCTTTGCTCTTAACCCTATTCTTGCCTTCCTCTGCGATTTTTGCGTCTCTGCGGTTAAGTAGTTATCGGTAATCAGTTGTCAGTCGTCAGTTCTTCTCATTCAACTATTCAACCAATCAACTACTTAACTGCTTTCCAGAGTAAGATTGGAGCAATCGCCAGAAGAAATCACGTGCACAACTCCCGCTGAATCGACGAGAAGTCGTCCGGCATCATCAATCCCTATCGCTTTTCCTACTAACTTCCCGCGCTTATCTCCCACGCTGACAACATGCCCAATCGTCGCCGAGAGAGCTTTGTACTCACGTGCGACTTCTTCCCGCAACGATGACTCCATCCGTTGTAGGATCAACTCCAAAAGTCGATCTCGCGTAACGTGAACACGGGTTTCTTCCTCTACACATGTGGCGCTCTCAAGCGGGACAGGCACCAGGTTCACCCCCACACCAGCAATCGCGAAATCCTCTGAGACCTCAACTAGAATACCACCGATCTTCTTACCTTCAACCATCACATCGTTGGGCCACCGCAGCTTTGCTTTGATGCCCAATTCCCTCAATCCTTTAGCCACTGCTATGCCGGCCCGCAAACTGATCAACGGATCGGCTTGCAGGATAATCGATGCGTACAATCCACCAACAGGCGAAAGCCAGGTTCGGTCAAGTCGTCCTCGCCCTTGCTCCTGTTTATCGGCAACGACAACCGTCCCAACAGACATTCCCAGGGAAAGCAGTTCCTTGGCCACGCCTTGAGTAGAGCTTACGCAGCCATGGTAGATAATCTGACGTGCATCGGTCATCTTACTCCCCCTAAGGAGCGCTCACCCGAGTACTGTCCTTGAGCACCAACCTATCAACGTTCTTCACCCAATAGCTTCCAGCAGATAAAACATTGTATTCTTCGTTGCTTACATTGCCATCTAGGGGCAATACAGCAATACGAAAGCCCAGTTCCCAATCAGGAACCTCTATTCCATTGAACGCGTAAGCAAGAATCACTGGATAGTCTGAATCTTCCACCCTTGCGCGCTCAATCTCCATCGCGTAACCATCCTGAGAACAACAAAGAATTGACGTGTAATCTGTATTACACGGGATAAGATCCATCAATCTGGCGCCGGCATAGAATCCCTCGTCGCGCCAATTGCCAAATTGGTTCTGGTAGGTTCCTTTTCGCGCGACTGTGCGCATCTGCTTCATCTGAACAAGGGTGATTCTTTCCCTTGACCCGTCAGGACAGAAAATCTCGATCGCCGGACCCCGCGCCTGCATTGCCATTCGCACAACCATGGGCGAGACAATCGCTACCACAATAAGCAAGAAAACAATTACATACGACCGCCTAAGCTTCCCGATCATGGCCACGCGTACTTCCTGGCGAGGACACTGGTAGCAAGCAAAAGACAAAACAGAAACAAAACAATCCAATCTGCTCGTTGCCAATGCTCCTTATAGGCAATGGTGCGCTTCGCGTAGAGACCAAAACAGCGGCCCTTCATCGAGATCGCGATGCTATCCACTCGTGTCAGTCCCGAAACAAGAACAGGAAAGAGAGTATAGCGAATCGAGCGTAGCAGCCCCGCAAAGCCACGTATCGA
This sequence comes from Candidatus Bipolaricaulota bacterium, assembly GCA_030603215.1. GTDB lineage: Bacteria > Bipolaricaulota > Bipolaricaulia > UBA7950 > UBA9294 > JAUVYF01. The sequence goes on along the minus strand of JAUVYF010000048.1, from coordinate 8,088 downwards.
TGTGTTAATCCCACGCACCTGTTGCGCGTCACGCACGGCGCGGTACTCCTTCCTGAAAAACGGCACAAACCTGAGGGAAAGCACCAGAACAAAGCTATAACGATAGGGAATGCCAATCTGCTCAATTGAGTGCGCCAGTCGGTCGGGGTCAGTAACAAGGACAAACAGGACGCTCGAGGAAAAAATAACCAAGAACCGAAACGCCATCTGAGCCCCGGCAAGAAGCCCACTATCGGTTACTACCAATCCATATGAAAGAAGAACGTTCCCCTCCCTTATAGAGAAGGCTTGCGCGATGAATAGAACAACTCCAAACAAGAGTACAAACCTGGTTTTAGAGAGAAAAGATCCTACCCGCTCGCCAGAGATGACCAGCAGACCAATGACAAGCAGAAAGACGCCAAGCTTCACCAGAATACTTGGTGAAACAAGAACAGCAGCAAGAAACCCAACCAACAGAAGAACATTCGCCATCGGCGTTACTCGATGAAGTCCAGCATGTCCTTTGTGGTAGGAAACCTTGGCAATCATCCCTGTTCCTGCTCCCAGTACGTGGGAGTAAATGCTGTTTCTCCCGCCTCTCTCAGTTGACAAAGAACTTCATCCTTTTTCCCAATAAAGGTCCTTTCCCCCAAGTAGAGAAGTCGATCGCACAAGGAAGCGACAAGCGGAATGTCATGCGAAACAAGCACCGTAGCAGTCCCGTGTCTTCTCGCGGCAACAAGCTGAGAAATGATCCAAGAAACATTTTTCGCGTCCTGCCCAATAAACGGCTCGTCAAGTAACAGAAGGTCAGAATTGCGAGAAAGAGCAATTGCAAAGGTCAACCGGCGCTGTTCCCCCAAACTCAACGAAAGAGGAGGAGCATTCTCAAGGCCGGCAAGTCGCGCTCCTTCCAACACACGGGGAATATCCTCGCTGTCAATCAACCCGTCAACCTCAAGCTCACGGCGGACAGTTCTCTCAAAGATCTGTTGATGGGGCTGCTGAAAGATAAACCCAACCCCCGGATCGCCATCACGCGCAATACATCCACTTGCTGGCTTCTCCAATCCTGCTATCAGGCGTAACAGCGTCGTCTTGCCACCACCATTCGGACCAATAATCCCCAGGATCTCACCGGGCCAGAGCTTGAAAGAAAGATCTTCAAACAGCGAAATCCCTTCGTACCCAAACGACACACGATCGACGTACAACGTCGCTTTCTCGGCGCGGGGAAGCGGCGGGAGATCAAGATTCCAATCGGCGCGCAACCCAAGCGCTTCCAGATCCTTATGACAGACGGATGAACGATGCGCGACAACTTTGCCACGGCTGAGCAGAAGAAGACGTGGGTGCATCCGCAACAAGGGGACCAGCCGATGTTCAGCCACAATCAGCGTGTGCTTCCCGTTCTTCCGCAAATCATCCATGATCTCGAATATCGCCTTTGCCCCTTGCGGATCGAGATTGGCTGTGGGTTCATCAAGCAGGACAACACTTGGACGCATCGCCAGGATAGAGGCGATTGCCAGGCGTTGTTTCTCCCCTCCCGATAGAGTGGTTGTTTCCCTATTGACAAGGTGACTAATCCCAGCGGCTAACAACGATTCCTCTACTCGCGCGCGGACCTCTTCACGTGGCAGACAAAGATTCTCTGGCCCAAATGCAACTTCCTGCCAAACATTTAGTGTACAGATCTGGCTATCCGGATCCTGTTGCACCAATCCCAATCGCGTGGCAATATCCTGTGAACGAATGTTTCGTATGGAGAGACCGTCGATTAAGATCTCTCCCTCGACATGCGCGGGGATCATCTCGGGGATAAACTTGCACAGCGCCTTACACAGGGTTGACTTCCCACAACCGGAGGCACCACTCACCACAACAACCTCGCCCGGGTCTATCTGTTCGGAAACATCACCAAGCGCGAGCTCTTCCCGATCCGCGTAGCGGACAGAAAGCGAGTCTACTGCGATCTTTGTCCCATTAACGTACGACAACCCGAGTCACCCGCCTTACCCAATAGCTTCCATCATACCCCGCGGCAATCAGCCTTAACCTTCCCTTGTCTAAGGAAAGAAGGATCTTCTGATCTTCAAGAAGCAAAGTAAGATCATCAAAGCTTGCCTCGTAGCCATCATCTGCTATCACCCGCACTGATTGTGCTCCTTGCTCCGGTCTTGCCTGTTGGAGAACAATAGAAAAGGGCACTCCCTCGTACTCTCGCGGAGGAACATAGGTAGAGCTTCCTCGGAGCTCCGCGGTGACCGTCACCATTTGATCTTGCCAATCCGTGTAATCGAAGGTGTAAGGCGCCAGGAGCGCTCCTTCAATCCTTGCCTTGTCCGGAGCGGCAAATGGATCGTAGACCGTGGTGTAGTAGTAGACACCGCCCACGAGCAGCGCCAGCGCCACACCAAGGGTCAACAGGCACCTCTTCAGCGACGAAGAGCTACGTCCGATCTCATGATTCCGAAAGCTTGAAACAATACGCGATCCAACCAACATCCTATAGATATCCCATGACATATACCCGCCAAAGAAGGCTCCTGAGATAGCTGACAATGCAACCATAAACAGGATAAACCACATCGATACCCCAGAGAAATAGATGGCCTGAAACAAAAGAACGTTAGACGCCGTCGCAATTGCGCCGACTATCATCGTTAAGGGCAACGACAAGCGTTTGGAAATCCCCATACCCACGTCAACGAGAAGCCCTTCCACAAAGGAGATAAGGACTATCACTATGCCATGTGTTCCGCCGGAAAGCAGCTCAATTATGCCTTTGGTTACGCCTGTGAGCGTGGCTGAACCAAATCGCCTGGTAAGAATACGAGCAAGAAGCAGCCACAGAACGTGCAATCCAGCGATCAATTGTCCGGCGCCAAATGGAACCCCAAATAAGCGATTGATCAGGTTGCCAAGGTAACCGATGTAGGCGGAAAGCACGCCTCCGACTGCGGCAAGGAGAGCTACCAGTACAAGATCGCGCAGATCGAGAGGTGACCTCTTTGCGTTGCTCTTATCTCGCATTAGCAGCCTTACAGATCTAGGCGAATCTCCACAAGCCACTTAACGCTCTTTAACTGTGTCCCTTTGGGAAACAACACAGAATCATCAACAACAAAGCGCATGTGACCATCTTTCCTGGGGTCAAGGAAAACTCCATCTTGCTTCAACGCGACGATGAATCGATCATCATGGGCGACAAGCGTTGAGCTCACCGACTGAGAATAGCCATCCCCAGCGACCAACGTAATGGTATAGCCATCCTCGGCCAGGTCATCGTTTAAATCCCTGTCATCGTAGTAGATCCCTTGCTCTAGAAAGGGAGAGTTCTCATCATCGACATAAGCAATAAGTCGCCACAGCGGAAGCCCGGTGTAAGTATGTGCCCCTCCTTCGCCTGCAACAGTCACTGTAGAGGTGTGACACGGACAGCCAACGCCCGCCTCTAGCTCGGCGCGACTAAACGTTCGGGTGATGGCGCCCTGCAACAACAAAGAGTATTCTTCGTAAGCTCCAAGAATATTGATTTGTTCAACCATCCTTGCGGAGAGAGAGCCGTCAAAGCGCGGGTTATCCTCCCCAACCTTGACTACACGCAAGTATCCTGGGTCATAGGGCATATAGACACCGTTCTCCTTGAATGCAACAATCCATGTTCCAGTCGAACGATCGGCCAACAAATCAGCAGCGTAATTCATCGAGTAACCATCGGATGCAATCACTCTGATTGTGGCATCTGGGGCGATGTCTCCAACTAAGCTACAGATAGGAACACCGGTATAGGTGGCTGTATGATCCCCTCCGATTGAGTCGACAAATGTGCCTGGAGCCGTGATCGTGCAAAGGGCCTCCAACTCAGCAATGCTGTATGTAGATACATCCTCTCCATTAACTACGGTGAGAATCTCTTCTGTGGAAGAAGAAGTATCCACTGTTGCTGTGGTCTGCGCTGGAAGCATTCCCCCATCGTAGTTGATAATCAGGTAGCCTACGTTCTCAACCAGGAACCCCGTCGTAGAAGGGGAACCAGCGTAGTAGTGAGCAAGATCCTCTCCAAATGCTTGCAGCATATCCGCATTACTGAAGCGCTCATCATCCGGAAGAAAAACAAGCATCGGGGCATCTTCCCACTCCGCTGCGCCAATCCCATCCATATCTATGGCAAGTATTGGGGCCCCGCCAACTACCCCCTTGTAGATTACCTCATGTGGGAGCTCCTTGTAGTAACCATCAACGGCAACAACCGCTAGCCGGTCCCCTTCGTTCATTCCTCCTACTTTCGCGAGCATCTCATTTATCCTTACGCCGGTATAAGCATGCGAATCCTTCCAGCCTTCCTGCCCTTCACCAAGGACCGGGCCTTGGTATGCCACGATCCCGCTCATTTGAGGATAGGAGTCAAGACTCATCTCGATTACTTGCTCTCCCTTTTGTACGATCACCGTTTGACCCGCCACTGCCAGGAATGAGCCTCCCAGCGCCATCGCTGCTGCCGTCACACAGGCAATGATTCTACGCTTCATATCTATCATCCTCTTCACTTTGTATCGGAAACGTTTGTATCGCGGTTGCTTGAACCACAACGAAAACCCTCTCTTCTTTACGTAAATCCATCTCCATAACCTTTCTTTGCGAGTGGAGTGTGTTAAGTTCAAATCCCTTACAGGAAAGTACCAGGTTTGCCACCTGCCCCAGTTGACGCACTTTCTTCACTTCAGCAGAAAACATATTGTCGGCGCTTCCCGCTACAGCATGGGACTTCTTTCGATACACCATAACCATTTCTGGCGGAATTCTGACCACAAACTCCTCATCAGTTATGAAGCTAAGAACAGCCAACTTCTCCCCGCCCAACGCGACCACACACAGTGCGCGATCTCTCGTCAATACCTTGACACGAAAAGCATTTTTCCCAACAAACGGCCAAGTCGCTGGCAGGTAACAACAAGGATCATGAGGGGTCCTTCTTGATTTCAGCCTCTCAGACCACAGCAAGTGTTCCATCACCTCGCGAGAGGTTCCCGCGGCAACCAGTAGATCGGCCATATTCAGATGAAGAAGGTCTGCTAGAGCCCGTATCTTGCTCAATTCGGGGGCGGGGCGCCTCCCATGTTCAATCTTAGAAAGGCGCGTGAAGTCGATACCGGTCTTGGAAGCCAGCTCGCGCAGGCTTAGGCCGGCGTTATCCCTTGCCAAATGAATCACTTCTCCAAACTTAATCTTGCTCACAAGGAGATAATAAGCTTCTTGTTGACATATGTCAACAAGCATCGAAAACAACGTCCCAATCAGATAAAATAGGCAGTTATGCGCGGGAGGAACAATCTTACAAATCACGAGAAGCTACTATCAGGCCCGATAGGGCGATCTCTGATCACCTTAGCTGCCCCGATTATGCTCGCCAATCTATTCCAAACTACCTATAACCTAATCGATACCTTCTGGCTGGGAAAACTGGGCAAGGTAGCTATAGCCGCTCCAGCCATCGCTTGGCCGCTCATCTTTCTTATGATCTCGTTAGGATTAGGTTTCACCATTGCCGGAACCGCTCTCGTTGCCCAAAATACGGGAGCGCGGCGCTACGACGAGGCTCACAAGACTGCCGGACAGCTACTCACGCTGATGATGATTTCATCCATTGTCATTGGGGCTATCGGGGTAGTGGGAGCTCGGCCATTGATGTTACTAATGGGAGCGGGTCCGGATCTCATCGATGCGGCGACCGCCTACTTACAGGTTATCTACGGTGGGCTTCCTGCCCTGTTTGGGATATTTGTCTTCACCGCTTTGTTAAACGCAATCGGGGATACGATCACTCCAATGAAACTGATCGGCGCGTCGGTCGCTCTAAACCTGTTGCTCGATCCACTACTTATCTTTGGCTGGGGACCATTTCCAGCATGGGGAGTCACTGGCGCGGCAGTAGCTACGGTGATCTCCCGTGGGATTTTTTCCATCATTGGGATTGCCCTTCTGTTCTCGGGAAAGATGGGACTCCATATCCGCCCACATCACCTTGTATTGCATTGGAAAACGGTAAAGGAAATCCTGCGCATAGGGGCTCCAGCTTCCTTAGGCCAATCAGGAACAGCAATGGGTTTTTCGCTCATGACAGGAATCCTTGCCCGCTTTGGCACAGCCGTTATCGGGGCCTTCGGCATTGGCAACCGGATCATTTCCGTCGCAATTATGCCCGTGATGGGTCTTGGACAAGCAACCGCGACAATCGTAGCCCAGAACCTGGGGGCAGATAAGAAACAACGTGCCGAACACTGTGCGTGGATCGCGATGGGGACATCAACTGCTTTCTTAGTTGCCGCCAGTATAGCTGTGTACCTTCTCCGAGCTTCTCTGATTCGCGTATTTGTCACCGATCCCGAAGTAGTCAGACTGGGAGAAAGAATGTTCTCGCTCATCGCCATGGCTTTCCCGTTCATGGGAATACTACAGGTGATCATCGGCACCTACCAAGGATCGGGGCATACCATTTATTCCATGTTCTTCAGCCTGTTTAGGCTATGGGGCCTGCGTATTCCGCTTGTCTACTTCCTTGGCTTCACGCTCGCGATGCGGGCTGACGGAATATGGTGGGCAATGGTTCTGTCTAACCTTGGAGCGACCTTGGTTTCTATTGGTTTCTTCTTAACACGAAACTGGAAACACCGAGTGATTAAGGATCGGCCGACAGAGGCGGGGATGGCGGCCAAGTAGCCAGCGCCCTTGCAAAACCAAGCCACAGTCTCTATCCTGTTGCAAACAACAAGGGGAAGACAATGACAACTATTACAATTGAGGAAGCGGCGAAGTTTATTGGAGAAGAGATCATCCTCCGTGGATGGGTGTACAACAAGCGCTCTAGCGGAAAGATCATCTTTCTACAGATTCGTGATGGAACGGGAGTAGTGCAGGGAGTCATTACGCAGTCTGATTCCCCTTCTCTATTTGTCACCGCTGACAAGCTATCTCGCGAATCCTCAGTTGTCGTAGAAGGAACGCTCCAGGCAGACAGCCGCGCGCCAGGCGGCTGCGAACTTAAGATTGAGCAGATCCAGATTATTCAGCAGCCCAGCGAGCCATTTCCTATCGAGCTCAAGGCGCAATCACCGGGTTTTCTTATGGATCACCGGCATCTATGGATAAGAACCGGAAGACAAGTTCCTATCCTGCGTATCCGCGATTCTGTGTTTCGCGCTATTCGCGACTTCTTCCACGAACGAGGGTTCATCGCTACTGAAGCACCTATCCTTACCGGGGCTTCAGTCGAAGGAACAACCACACTATTCGATATTGACTACTACGGAACAAAGGCCTACCTGGCACAAAGTGGACAGCTCTACCTGGAGGCAACAGCCATGGCGCTGGGCAAAGTGTACTGGATCGGCCCCGTATTTCGTGCGGAAAGGTCAAAAACACGTAAGCACCTGACCGAATTCTGGATGGCTGAGGCAGAGACCGCTTTCTACGATCATAATGATAATATGCGTCTACAGGAAGAGCTCGTGGCCTATATCGTGGAAACAATTATTGACGAACGCGGACAGGAACTAGATTACCTAAAACGAGACACCGCCCTTCTGCGCGAGCAAGTCTCTCTTCCCTTCCCTCGCGTAACCTATGATGAAGCGATAACGATGTTGCAGGACAGCGGACACAAGATATCCTTCGGCGATGACTTCGGCGCCCCACAAGAAGCAGCCCTTGGAGATCAGTTTCGAAAACCTGTTTTCGTGGAGTATTTTCCAACTTCCATGAAACCATTCTACATGAAGCACGCCCCTGACAAGCCTTCACGCGTTCTGGCAGCGGATCTTATTGCCCCGGAGGGTTACGGAGAACTGATCGGCGGAAGCCAACGAGTAGACACATTGAGCGAACTAGAAAAACAGCTGGATGAGAAGAAACTCCCCCGTGAGGCTTACGAGTGGTATCTTGATCTGCGTCGTTATGGTTCGGTTCCCCACTCAGGTTTCGGGTTAGGAATAGCGCGCACTATTGCCTGGATCTGTGGCATCCATCATATCCGAGAGGCAATCCCATTTGCCCGCCAGATCAACCGGCTGTATCCGTAGTTTGAAGGCAGTACTCAGTAATCAG
>JAUVYF010000067.1 GCA_030603215.1 Candidatus Bipolaricaulota bacterium | reverse complement strand
ATCCGTGGTCGGAATGTGTATCAGTGTTCGGTTATTCACAACAAGCTTTCAGCTTTCAGCTCCTCTCATTCAACCAATTAACTATTCAACTCGCCTTTTCTCGGCTCCCGACTGCTTCTCGTTTTCGACTTTGGACGTTGGACGTTGGACTTGTTTTCCCCCCATTCAACCAATCAACTATTTAACTGTTTCATCGTTCTTTCCGGTTTGAGTGAGTGAAACGAACGGGCGAGAGATAAATCTTGGCTGGAGTGTGAGCACCTCGAATAGTGAACCGAGTTGAGAAGTAACCCATCTTGAGTTGCCAATCGCTCGATAAACTGATATGATGGTAGTAAGTCGGGACGTGGCGCAGCCTGGCAGCGTGCTTGCATGGGGCGCAAGAGGTCGCCGGTTCAAATCCGGCCGTCCCGACCATTTTTAATTGTTGCGCAACATCAAACGACCACCCCGGCAAACAATAGCAGCAGTGCAAGAAGTACTCTTTTTTGGTAGTGCCCTTCCTTTTTGTGTGATCTGCAACTGAAACTCTTTGATATCACAGAACGAATGGAGAAGACACTCAGTTGTGGGATCGTAGCGCGAAATCGTTAGAATAGTGTAGTTCTACACTGCTCTCTGATTGGGTTCATGGGGTTCATGGGGTTATTGAGTTAGGAACGTGCTGCAGGTTAAGAATAAGAGCCGGGAATACGGGGCCAGAAAGTAAGTGACAAGTACAAAGTTGTCAACGGCAGGAAGGCAATGAATAACGAGAAAACTTCAGCTGCAACCGTCCTTGCAGCGATAGAAATAACTAAGGCGTTTTCTTCTCCCGAGAAGACTATTCCTGTGCTCAGTCAGGTTTCAATCAACATCCCGCGCGGAGACTGGATAACGATCATTGGACCATCTGGGGGCGGAAAAACCACGCTAGTGAAGATACTGGCTGGCATTCTAACTGCGGACTCGGGGAAGATCACCATAGATGCGGAAAGGCAAGACCCATGCAGGGTGATTGCCTACATGCCGCAGAACGACAGCCTTCTTCCCTGGCGAACATCACTTGGGAATGCTATCTTAGCCTCTCAGATCGAAGGTCGCTCCCGGAAGGAGGCACAAAGCGAAGCCAGGGAGTTGTTTGGCCGGTTTGGCCTTGCGGGGTTCGAGAACCTTTATCCGTCCGAGCTCTCAGGCGGGATGCGGCAACGTCTCGCCCTTATTCGAACGTTTCTCTCCCACCGGGAGGTCCTTCTACTAGACGAGCCGCTAGGTTCACTCGATCCACTGACACGAACAACAATGCAAGAATGGCTTCTCCTGGTCTGGCAAGAACTCGGAAAATCGATTCTTCTTGTAACGCATGACGTAGATGAGGCAATCTTTCTTTCCGATCTGATCTACCTCTTTTCCAGGCGCCCGGCACACGTACGTAGACAGTTCAACATAGAACTACCTCGTCCGCGCGCTCGCGCGGCTCAATCGCTAATAGAATTGAAGACAAAGATCCTTGATCTAATCCACACGGAGACCCTCAATGGCTAAGTTGATCAAATCGTATATTGCCACCGTCCTTTTCTTGCTCCTTATTCTCTCATTATGGGAAGCCGGCGTACGCTTATTCCATGTTCCATTCTACATCCTTCCCGCGCCAAGCCGTATCCTATTTGTTTTCTTCACAAGACTACCTCTGTTGTTGTCGCATGGTGCGGTGACACTTCTCGAGATAGGACTGGGAATGTTTTTAGGGGTCAGTGGTGGAATCACACTAGCTCTTATTATTTTCTATTCGCCGTTCCTGGAAAGCGCGCTATACCCGTTCATCATTACCTCACAAATGATCCCTGTCTTTGCCATCGCTCCCCTGCTTGTCATCTGGTTTGGGTACGGTTTGTGGTCAAAAGCTACTGTCGCCGCATTGATTGTGTTCTTCCCCATTGTGGTCAATACGGTTGATGGACTGCGATCCGTCAATAGCGAGACAATTGATCTGTTGCACTCCCTAAGAGCAAACGAATGGCAAATCTTCCGGTACGTCCGACTGCCGGCAAGCCTTCCATCCATATTCTCCGGACTGAAGCTTGGAGTAACCTTAAGTGTAGTTGGGGCAACTATTGGGGAATGGATTGGAGCAACAAAGGGATTGGGGTTCCTGATGATTCAGTCAAACGCGATGTTAAGAATAGATCTTGTCTTTGCTTCAATTCTCATGCTTTCTCTTGCTGGTTTGTTGTTGTTCGCGACAGTTCGTATCATTGAGCTGCGTTTGCTACAATGGCGAAGACCTCGAAGGAAGCTAAGAACATCGGGAGGAAACCAGTGATAAGAGTCATACTGATAGGAGTTATGTTGATTGTAATACCCTTCCTGGTGGGGAACGCGTCTCCTGCCCTTAGGGTAATGCTTGATTTCTTCGCTACCCCTAACCATATTCCTCTCTTTGTTGCCGCCGAGCAAGGGTTCTTCATGGCCGAAGGCATAGAAACGGAGATCCTCATTCCGGCAAACCCAAGCGACCCGCTTAAGCTTGCGGCAGCACGGACAGTTGATGTTGCCCTAACCCCCCAGATCAACTTCATAATCGCACGATCGGCCGGGCTACCGCTGATCTCGATTGGAACTTTGATCGAAACTCCGCTTGGAGGACTGCTGAGTCTTAAGGAATACGCGATAGAAAAGCTCACCGACCTACGTGGACTCCGCGTTGGATACTCACTTGCCCCGCTTGAACCTGTTCTGTGGCAAACAATGCTCGCTTCCGTTGGCATAACAAGTGATGACTTCCAGCTAGTGAATGTCGGATTTAACACTGTACTCTCTTTGCTATCACATAGCGTGGATGCAATCGGCGCCTTTCGTAATTTTGAGGTTGTTCAGGTCGCATTGCTGGGACATGAACCTGTTTTTTTCCCCCAGGAGGATTATGGTGTACCTGATACTAGCGAGATTATCCTCGTTACAAATCCGCAGCTGATCAAAGAGCGTCCAGGAATACTTCGCGCGTTTATCACTGGCCTAGCTCGCGGGATCACTTTTACCAAGCAACATCCTCACGAAGCATTTGAGATCTTCCGGAATGCAAATCCAGAACTTGATGACACACTAAACCGCCAGGCTTACGAGATAACGCTTCCGTTCTATGCAGAAAGGGCAGGGAACAATACAGCGCAACAGTGGGAAAAGATGCAGACATACCTGTTGGGAAACGGACTAATAGAAGATGTTGTTCCTGTTGACCAACTCTACACCGATCAATTCCTTACCGATCCTTGAAGGGAGAATGACTGATGAACGACAAGAAGATGGGCAGACTGGAAGTGATCACCGGTTGTATGTTTTCGGGAAAGACAGAAGAATTGATCCGTAGGCTGGAACGTGTACGAATTGCGCGCGGTAACCTCCTGTTGTTCAAGCCAACCATTGATGCTCGCTACAGCAAACAGGCAGTTGTGACGCATTATGGTCGCGAATTCGAATCACACTCGCTTGCTTCAGGTGCGGAAACACTTGAGCGATTGGAAGAAATCGTCGGAGCTGAAGCCCTGTGCAACGCTGCCGTTGTAGCTTTTGACGAGGGAAATTTCTTTTCTGATAGGCTTTTGGAACTGTGCGAGAAACTTGTACAACTGAAAAAGAGAGTAATCGTTGCTGGACTTGACCTCACCTTTTCCGGTAAGCCTTTCGGGCCGATGCCAACCCTGATGGCGCTTGCGGATCAGGTTGATAAGCTGCAAGCGGTATGCGTCCAGTGTGGAGGAGTTGCCACTCGTAGTCAGCGCCTAATCGACGGGATCCCCGCGCCTGTAAGCGATCCAATAATCAAGGTGGGTGGTATAGGTACTTATGAGGCTCGATGTCGAGCGTGTTATGAAAGACGCTGACTATCTGCTATCCTTTCTCCCCTCGGTTCGCGCGAAGAGGTTTCGAGCCCATCCTTGCCGCGCGGTTCATACTATGTAGGTCTCGCCATCCCGACAAATAAGCAGACCTTCTATCGGTAGCGGCTCCCCGCTAAGATGAGTCGCCAGAACAGTAGCTCCTTTCGCAGTTAACCGCTTGGCTAATCTGGAAACCGCGGGGGCATCCATGTGTCCTTTGTCTTCAGACTCAAAAGCGTGAGTAAACTCAGTTACTACCACATCTACTCCATCAAGGAGCTCATGTAGCTGCGCACATTCGCCCGTATCACCGGTGAAGGCAATCTCCCTATCCTTATAGGCGAAACGATAACCATAAGTCTCCACCCCAAAGTGATTCAATCTAACCGCTCGAAACCCCAGCTCACCTGCTCTAAATTCCCCCTGCTGATCAACCTCCACAAAGGTGAGCGGAACTCGAGGAGCAATCCCTCTGCTCTTCAATTCTGGCCAAGACAAGTCAAATAGGCTTTCTGTTGCTTCCTTCATTCCCGAAGGGCCGATGATATACAAGGGGTCCTTTCGTTCATAGAGATAGCAATACAATAACAGAAGAAATGGAAGTCCGAAGAAGTGATCGGCATGTCGGTGACTGATGAATATGTAATCAATTGCACGCACATCTTTGTTTAACCGATAGAGTTGTGGAATGCTTGTTGGGGGAAGGCTGAGCACAATGCGATCATCAAGCAACAGGGAACTCCATAGCCGTTTTCCGCCTAGTGCAGCCCCAGAACCAAGACAGGTGACAGCAATCTTTGCCATTCTTCCTAGCTCAAACTATGCTCGGTCTTGCGCAGGCGTCGAGATAGCTCTTCTAGCATTGCCATTCCCACGTCGGGATTACGAGAGATGACACTCCTGATATCCCACTGTCTGAGCATAAGGCATGTTGTATCCTCGACAGCGATCACATCTGCCGAGCGTGGAGCGCCATCAAGAATACACATCTCACCAAAAAATGCTCCAACGCCAAGCTTGGCGATTCCCTCACCATCTCGCGAAACCTGCGCACTCCCTGCGAGGACTAAGTAGAATCCCACTCCTGTACTTCCCTGAGCTACAATTGTCGACCCAGCGGTAAACTTCTTCTGGCTAGCTATTGCCAGGACTTCCTCCACCCCTTTTGCGCTTAGACGCGAAAAAAGCGGCGCGCGAATAAGCAACTTGACAAGCTCTTTCTTGTCCATGCTTCCTCCTCTGTGACGTTTGATATGCTGATTTATCCCTTCATGGTATAATAACAGTAACCGAGGATTCAAGCCAGGGAGGCATGCGAAATGTCTTGGAGCACAACACTAAAGAATCGTCACCAGGTTCGTAATCAGATGGAAGCCGGGCAGCAGATCGCTGTCATGTTTAGCGACATCCGTGGCTTCACCTCCTATACTGCTCGAAGAGGAGACCATGCCGCCTACCAGCTCTCACAACTCCATACAGCCTTACTTAAGGAGAGAATTGAAGAGCAAGATGGTTTCATCGTCAAGACATTGGGAGATGGCATCATGGCTGCTTACCCCAGTGCGACAAAGAGTATCCAGGCTGCCGTTAATATTCAGCAAGAGATCAGAGAACGCAATAAGGCATCCTCGGAAGACCCAATAGACATAGGAATTGGCCTCGCTACCGGTAGACCCATCATGAGCAACTCTGACATGATTGGCCACTCCGTCAACGTTTCTCAACGCGTCTCAGGCCTGGCCAAAGGCGGTCAGATCCTTGTAACCGAGCAAGTTCGTCAATCCACTCCTATCCCGGAAGGGTTTCGTTACCTCTCCATGGGAACTCGAGAACTCAAGGGCCTGGGAGCAGAAGAACTCTATGAGGTTGCATGGATGGCAGAGGTTGCACGGATTTCCGGCAAGAATGACAACGTAACCTTGGTCCTTACGAAGAAAGGAACAGTGGTAATAGAACTTGCAAAAGCAATACAAGCTGAGATATCGACAGCCAGAACTAAACTTAGAACAGGTGTCAATGAAGGGAATGGGGTGCTCGCTGGGTTCCTGAAGAAAGGGATCTCCCGCTTTGCCGAATCAGTCATTCATAAATCACTTGGTGTCATAGAGCGGGAGCACCCACTCAGTCATGTCAAGCTCTCGCTTGGAGAGAAGAAGATGATCGTGCGCCTAGGAAAAGTTCGATTCTCCCTTGAGGACGTGGATCGGCAGTCTGCTGAAGTCTTTCTTCGCAAGCTAGACGAAATCAAGAAGAAGATCGAGAAATAGCGCAAAGATTGACGGTGCGTAGGACTTTGGTGTCCGCGAACTCATAATGTGTAGAAATCCTCAGCAAGAAAGGAAGAATATATGAACTATAGCGTAGCGATAATTGGAGCAGGCCCAGGTGGCTATGTTGCCGCGATTCGAATGGCGCAATTGGGACTTAATGTCGTCCTGATCGAAGAGAAGAAACTCGGCGGTATCTGTCTCAACAAAGGATGTATACCCACCAAAGCACTCTATTCAGCAACAAAACTACTGGAAAGAACTCAAGATGCAAAGGAAATGGGGATTGACTTCGGTGTCCCGACGATTGATCTTGGCACACTTGCTTCCTGGAAAAGTGGAATCATCTGCAGAATGGTAACCGGAATCAAGACACTTCTTGAGGCAAACAACGTGACGCTCCTAGAAGCACGAGGAGTTCTTAATAAGTTCGCGCAGGTTGCTCTTTCCACCGGAGAGATGATTGATGCTGAGCGAATTGTGCTTGCCACCGGGTCATCTCCAGTAGAGATCCCAGGCTTTCCCTTTGCCGATCCTCACATTTGGTCTTCTGACGATGCCCTGGCTCTAAGAGAGATTCCCCGTCGCCTCCTTGTGATTGGTGGTGGTGTAATTGGCCTGGAGCTTGCTACGATCTATAACCGCCTGGGAAGCAAGGTAACGATCTTAGAGATGATGCCCGAGATCCTCCCCGGAATCGAGATCGACCGTCGGGCAATTGCTACTTTGAAACGGTCACTCAAGACTCAAGGGATCATCGTTCGCGTGAACAGCGCCGCCAAATCTTATGAAGACACAACGGATGGCCTTGCAGTCCACATGTCAACTGGCGAATCGGTCGCCACAGATCGAATCCTCCTCGCGGTGGGACGTCGACCGAATTCAGCAAACATAGGTCTAGAAGCCCTAGGGATCGAGACCGACCGCCATGGGTTCATCGTAGTTGATAAGGCATTACGCACAAATGCATCCACTGTGTACGCAATCGGCGACCTTGTCCCTGGTCCAATGCTTGCCCACAAGGGATCAGCGGAAGGGTTGAAGCTTGCTGCTTCGTTCGTGGGTCAGACTTACCCCCTCGACTATCAAACGATTCCGCAGGCGATATTCACCGATCCCGAGGTCGCCTCAGTCGGTTTGTCGGAGGCGCGAGCAAAAGAGGAAGGCCAGGATGTTATCGTCGGCCGCTTCCCGTATGCTGCACTGGGAAAGGCGCAAGGGATGCGAGAGACACAAGGCTTCTTCCAGGTTGTCGCAGATGCCAAGAGCAAGCGTCTTCTGGGAGCACAGATCGTAGGCGCGGAGGCATCGGCATTGATCGCTGAGGCTGCGCTAGCAGTGCAGAACGGACTCTCGTTGGAAACGATCGCCGATACTGTGCACGCGCATCCGACCCTTCCGGAAGGGTTAAAAGAGGCAGCAGAGGTAGCACTCGGCCGGGCAATTCACGCGGTCAACCGGTGACAGCGGACAGGATTACGGATTAACGGGGTAAGGGTTAAGGATGACAACTGCTCGCTTTTCGTAATCCGACGTATTCCGGGTCCAACCCTTTGAAGGTAATAAGGTAATAAAGTTAGAAACGAATCTTGATTTCTTCCATAGCTGCGAGGTAAGATTCGCTAGAGGTGAATTGCCATGAAGAAGAAACTTGGTACTACCCTAGAAGAGGAAGTCATCACCGAGCTGAAGATTCTGGCGGCCAAGGAGGACAAGAAGCTTTCGTGGCTCATCGAGGAAGCTCTACGTCAGTATCTTAAGCGAAAGCAAGGGCGGGTGGTGAAGAGAACTAAAGGTAGAGTGAGGGCTTCACGCCAGGTTGTCCAAGCTATCTTGGAGGAAGATGAGTTCTATGCCGCCTGAAGAGAAGGCGCTCCCACTTCGAGAGTTACCCACTGGGCGAACCATCTTCATTGACGCTAATATCTTTATCTACCACTTCGCCGCCCTGTCGCAGGAGTGCTCGAACTTTCTAGAGCGTTGCGAACGAGGAGAGCTTTGGGGCGTCACCGCAGTGCATATTCTGTTGGAAGTCCTGCATCGGTTGATGATGATCGAGGGTGTGACCAAGGGGTTGGTGACGTCGGGGAACGTGGCAAAGAAGCTCCGGAAGAAACCCGGTGTGGTGAAGCAACTTGCCGATTGTCAGACCCAGACCGAGGCCATCTTAGAAATGGGCATCGAAGTGGTAGGATTAACCTCAGATGCCCTGAAGATTAGCTATCCTTATCGCCGCCGGGACGGCCTTTTGGTCAACGACTCTCTCACAGCGGCCGTAATGGAGGCGGAAGGAATCTTGGATCTCGCCACTGCCGATCCCGATTTCACACGGGTGAAGGGACTTCGGGTTTATAGCCCCTTGGACCTTGCTGAAAGGTGAGACCACCAGCCCCCTTCTCGATGGACAGTATTTGTCCCAGGGACATACACTTACTTTCCTGTTCAGTGTTTGGCGTCGGGCGCAGGTTGCGACGCAACGGACGATCTACGCGTTCTTATCCTTAACGTCGGACACAGGTTCCGACGCTACAAACGGTCCACGTATTCTTGTGTCGGATTCTGACAGGCAGACACGCAGGAAAACATCTTCTTCATTCCTTTTGACCGCAGAGTACGTAAAGAAGACCATGGTCCAAAGTCCAAGGTCCAACGTCCAAGGTCGAGAAACAGTAATGGGTCATGAGTGATAAGAACCAGTCGGGAGTTGGGAGCCGAGAAAAGGCGAGTTGAATAGTTAATTGGTTGAATGGGAAGAACTGAAAGCTTGTTGTGAATAACTGAACACTGATACACATTCCGACCACGGATTAACACTGATGGACGCTGATTTTAACCCTCTTCTAATTGTCTGTTGTGGTTTCTTAATTCGTGTATATCCGTGTACATCCGTGGTTGAGGTCTGTCC
>JAUVYF010000035.1 GCA_030603215.1 Candidatus Bipolaricaulota bacterium | reverse complement strand
CTCGAACTCTTTAGTGCAGGCCGATAAGTTCGGTATTCCGATGTCTAGAGCGCTCAAGACACTTGCCAATGAGACCAGGACAAAGATATTCCAGGCAGCTGAGGAGAAGGCAGCAAAGATCCCTGTTCTTATCGTGATCCCTCTGGTCGTCATGATTCTTCCGGCACTGATGATCGTGATTATCGGCCCGGGAATTGTTCAGATCAGCCAAGCGTTCTAGCTCGGTCCGCTATATGAGCGCCGTTCGCACAGAATGATTGTCGCCAGATTGCGATGCTCTACAATATCGATGAGCATAGACAAAGTGGGTGGGGAGAATCATGACCGAAGGCACTGCGGACGACCAAGTCGAATTTCTAAGATTTAGTTCGCCCGCGATAAGCGAGGCCGAAATCGAAGAAGTTGTTGATACTCTCCGTAGTGGATGGCTGGTCACTGGCCCAAAAGTACAGCGGTTCCAGGACGAGTTCGCAGCGTATAAAGGTGCAGAGCATGTTGTGGCGGTGAATTCGTGTACAGCCGCACTCCACCTAAGTCTGATTACCGCAGGAATTGGACCGGGCGACGAAGTGATCACCACGCCTTTGACTTTCGCCGCCACAGTGAACACGATTATCCATGCTGGAGCTACTCCGGTTCTGGCTGATGTAGATCTAAAATCAATGAACATTGATCCGGACGCAGTTGCCGGAAAGATCACTCCACGGACTAGGGCCATAATTCCCGTGCATTTTGCCGGTCGGCCCTGTGAGATGGGTGCACTTGTGAGGTTGGCTAAGGAACATGGCCTTGTGATTATCGAGGACTGTGCACATGCGGTCGAGACGGAATACCAAGGTCGAAAAGCCGGTACCATAGGTGATTACGGGTGTTTTAGTTTCCATGCCACTAAGAACCTGATTACGGGAGAAGGTGGCATGGTGGTAGCAAAACGACTAGAGGACGCCGAGAAGATCAAGGTTCTATCCCTGCATGGGCTAAGCACGGAAGCCTGGAAACGATATAGCGAGAGTGGAGCCTCCCACTACGACGTTATCGCACCGGGCTACAAATACAACATGATGGATATCCAAGCGGCTCTGGGTGTCCACCAGCTGCGTTTGATTGAACGAAACTGGGATCGACGACAAACCATCTGGAATAGATACAATGAGGCTCTAGCAGATCTTCCGGTGACTCTTCCGGATGATCCACTTTCGCATGATCGCCACGCTTACCATCTGTATACAGTTCAAATCGACACGGCCTCAGCGGGGATTAGTCGCGATAGTTTCGTTGAGGCGATGACGGGTGAGGGTATTGGGGTGAGCATTCATTTCCGAAGTATTCCTCAGTTCACTTACTACAGGGAAACCTATGGATGGCAGGCTGAGGATTACCCGAATGCAGATCGAATAGGCCATCAAACGGTGAGCCTTCCGATTTCACCGAGTCTCACTGGTGATGATATCGACAGAGTCATTGGGGCTACACGGCGATTGATTAGCTCGTGACTATTTGGAACGATCAATTCATATGGAGGAACATTGAGCTCTAGTTTTGCTGGAAAGAAAGCACTTGTCACGGGGGGCACGGGAACTATTGGAAGAGAGATAGTTCGGCAGTTGCTCGATTGCGGGGTTGAACGGGTGCACATATTCTCTCGAAGCGAGCACGAGCAGTTCCTGCTACAACATGAACTCAAGACCTCGTCATCATCTCGAGTCAAGTACATGCTTGGTGATGTTCGGGACTTGGTGCGCGTGTCGGCGGCGGCTGAGGGTGTCGATCTGATTTTTCATGCCGCCGCGATGAAGCACGTTCCCGCCTGCGAACTCAACCCTCACGAGGCAGCCCAGATAAATGTGCAGGGAACTCAGAATGTTGTTGAAGCTGGTCTTAAGGCTAACGTCGAAAAGGTCATCAATATCAGTACTGATAAAGCCATCGAGCCGACCAGTGCACTTGGAGCAACTAAGCTTTTGGCCGAGAGGATTATTAGCTCAGCAAACATGACCAGAGACACGGGGCGCACCCGATTCTGTAGCGTTAGGTTTGGAAATGTTCTTGGCTCCCGGGGCTCTGTTCTTCCGCTCTGGCTCGATCAAATGCGAAGGTTTGGTAATATCACCGTCACTGACCCAGACATGACTCGGTTCGTCATGTCAGTTCCACAGGCAGTCAGATTGGTGTTTCAGGCTCACGATCTTTCCGTCGGCGGTGAGGTTTTTGTGCTCAAAGTTGCTGCAGCTCGACTTATGGATCTTGCGGAGGTTGTCATTGAGGAGTTTGGGGAGCATGTTTCCTCTGGTCCGATCGATATCAAAGTTATCGGGAAGAGACCGGGAGAGAGAACACGTGAAATACTTTTTGGCGAGGAAGAAGCGCAGTTTGTGGTCGAAGTGCCCGATATGTTCATATTGCGCCCGGATCACCTGGGTTCAGATGAGGCCACTCTGGCCCAGCCATACCCGAAGGGTAAAGTGACAGAGCTGGCAAAGAGTGAATCTCGGACGGAAACGCTACTCGATAAAGATGATCTGAAGGCAATGATCAAGGATTCAGATATGCGGGTCCGCGCATAGCAATAGTCTGCAATTACCCCAGTCGGTCGTCCGCCAAGTGGTACTTGGGGTCTTCGACCACATTGACCTCGATCATGTCCTTGGCGTTGTGAAGTAGCTCCGCACAGTCGGGGCTAAGGTGGCGAAGGTGAAGCCTCTTGCCGATCAGTACGTATCGTTCAGCCAATGTGTCTATGGCCTCTATGGCAGAATGATCGATCACCCGAGCATTCAGGAAGTCGATCACGACATCATCTGGGTCATCGGCCGGAGTGAACTGGGACAGGAAGTTACTGGTCGATGCGAAGAATAATGTGCCGTGAAGGTCATAGACTTTCCATCCATGCTCTTCGGTCCCTATGTGTGAGTGAATCCTCTTGGCGTGAGTCCACGCAAAGTTCAGCGCAGACACGATAACGCCGACAATGACAGCCGTCGCCAGATTTGTGAGGACTGTAATGATTGCCACTAGGAGCCCGACAACGACATCTACCCGAGGAACTTTTCCGAATAATCTGAAGCTGCCCCACTCGAATGTCTTCTCGGAAACGACGAACATCAGGCCGATTAGTGCAGCAAGGGGAATCATCTCGATCCAAGTGGAAGCAAAAAGGATGAAAGTAAGCAGGAACAAACCTGCCGCCACGCCCGAGCGTCTTCGCAGGGCCCCGGCGTTCACGTTGATCATTGACTGCCCGATCATTGCGCAGCCTCCCATTCCGCCAAAGAATCCGGTGACGACGTTGGCGGTACCTTGAGCGACCGATTCCCGATTTGGCTTGCCTCTGGTCTGCGTCATATCATCGATCAGGTTCAAGGTCAGAAGGGATTCCAGTAGTCCGATACCAGCAAGTATGAGGCTATAAGGGAAAACGATAGCAAGAGTCTCATAGTTGAACGGGACATTCGGAATCGAGAAAGCCGGAAGACCACCTGCGATCGAGGCGAGATCGCCGACAGTGCGGGTGTCTACTCCCGCGAATATCACGATCATTGAAACGATGACTATGGCAGCCAGGGCCGACGGAATAGCCTTGGTGATCTTGGGAAGCAGATAGATTATGCCGATCGTCAGAGCCACCATCCCAAGCATGATCGCCAAAGGAATGCCCTGCATCCAGACCTCGGTACCCTCTTCCGCCCCGGGCACCTTGAAGTGCTGCAACTGAGCTAGGAAGATCACTATGGCAAGCCCATTGACGAATCCGAGCATCACCGGGTACGGAACCATTCGGACCAATTTACCGAGCTTGGCGATTCCGAAAAGTAGCTGGAGAACCCCCATCAGGACTACAGCAGCGAAAAGGTATTCGACCCCATGTTCCAAGACAAGAGCCACCATGACCACCGCTAGAGCGCCGGTGGCACCCGAGATCATTCCCGGCCGCCCACCCAGGACTGCCGTGATAAGGCAGACCAACAGGGCCGCGTATAGGCCCGTTAGAGGGTGCACATGAGCCACGAAGGCAAAAGCAATGGCTTCAGGGACTAATGCTAGGGCAACGGTAAGACCACTGAGAATGTTTACCTTGTTCAGGGCAGGGTCTAAGAGAGATTTCAGATCCAGGGGAGATTACAACCTTTAGGCTACAGACGATTCCTTGGCGTTCGTCCTTTGTGTGAGCGACGAGCGTACAACTGGGTACGTGGAATCGCTAGACACGCAACTATAGCACATCCTGCCTGGTTCAACCCCTCGGCACGGGGTTGAACCAGGGGATAGCGATCGTGGGCCGTGTCGGATTCGAACCGACGACCTTGGGATTAAGAGTCCCCTGCTCTACCAACTAAGCTAACGGCCCAGGTTGTAGGACCTCAAAAAAGTCCACGGGCCATGTTAGCAGACGGGGAGACATACATGAAGCACTGACTCGCCTAGGCTTGAGCTAGCGCCGGAGCCAGGAGCGGTAGGGCCGGTTCAGCGGCCGTATCTAGCTGATCCTCCCCAATCCGTTTGAGTGCCTCATCTGCAGCGTGTGCTACAAATTCAGACGCCAGCTGAGCCGCCATCACATTGGTATCAACGATGCGGTAGAGGCCACCGAATCGTTGTGTCTCTGCCCCCTGCTCGAACCCCCAGTCCAGCGCGGACTTCGCGAACGGCTCGAATAGCTTGAAGATAAGTCGCTCGATATATCCGAAAGGATTCAAAATATGAGGCCTGGAAAACTCCGCGAATATGACTTTTCCGTTTGCTCCAGCGATTCTGTAGGCTTCCGACAGTACTTTTTGTCGCCACTCTGGCGGAAGCTCATGAAGCAAGAAGAACATCACGACAATGTCAGCGGACCCAGTTGCAAGTCCTGATCCCTTGGCGTCCGAAAGGACAGTTTTGGCGTCACATTTATTCTTAACGATATCTAGCTGGCTCTGAACGCAGTCGACCACAGTCAGGTCCTGGGTCTTCCTGTAGAGTTTTGGTGTGAAGTCCCCGTAGCACGCGCCCAGCTGTACCACACGGCTTCCGTGAGGGACTTTTTCGAGTACGGAATCTCGTAACCTGGAGTAATTGCCGAAAAGGACTGCATTGATCTGAAGAGACTGGTCCCAGAAACGCTGTGCTCTAGGGGTGACGTATGCCCACCGATAATGTTCGTTCAAATAGTAGGGCAGGGATCCCTCGGCTGAAAATGTTTTGCTCATGGCTTCAAATCTTCCCTTTCGATTCAATCCGTATGCATGTTTTTTCGGCTTAATAATGAGCGTACTAAAACATATTTATAAAAGAAGAAAGAAAGTTATACCCGAAGATGGGTGGGTAGTGAGTCGCAGCGGAGCCCAGTGAGGGACTCGAACCCACAACCTGCTGATTACAAATCAGCTGCTCTTCCAATTGAGCTAACTGGGCAAAGTGATGCCTGTCAAACGGTGGTCGCGGCTGGACTCGAACCAGCGGCCTCATCCTTATCAGGGATGCGCTCTAACCAAGCTGAGCTACGCGACCGTGTAAATGACAACACTTAGTGGAGGAAGTTGGATTTGAACCAACGTAGCGTAACGCAGCGGATTTACAGTCCGCCCCCTTTAACCACTCGGGCATTCCTCCGAACGACCGATACATATACTAGGCCCTTTTGCAGATCACTTTCCAGGTGTTCTGCTTGAAGGCCAGGAGAATTATAGCAGACGAGGGATGGAGTGAAAGACCCTTCCTTGCAGGAGGGGTATACGGCTCGATAGCTGTGCTTTAGAATATATTGGATTGCCGTTATGCGGCGTTTCAGATCAAGCGGGGAAAACCATGGAAGAAACACGTCAAGCATTCGATTACAGTGAAATACGAACACCAGTTCCCGAAATGGGCGACAGTAGCTCCATTGATTATTCAGTTCGTCCTATCGACGTGTCCCTGGTATTACCCGTTTATGACGAAGTCGAGAACGTCCGGAAGTGCTATGACGGTTTTCGTCAGGTCTTAGACTCCCTGCGTTTGCGCTGGGAGATGATTTTTGTAAACGATGGCTCCAAGGATGGTTCACAGAGCATCTTGGAAGAGATCGCTTACACCGATCACAGAGTCAGAGTCGTCAATCACAGGCGCAATTTCGGCAAATCAGCCTCTCAGGCCAGTGGCTTCTCTTTCGCCAAGGGGATATGGGTAGCGACTGCTGACGCGGACCTGCAGCAGGATCCGGCGGATCTTGCAGTTCTGATGTACAAGGCCCAAGAGGGTTTTGAGCTTGTGAATGGCACCATGGTTTTCAGGGACGATCCGCTGTCCAAGAGACTGCCCTCCCGACTATTCAATGCATTCACAGGTCGCATCTTGGGGACAGAGATTCGTGACCTTAACTCGGCGGTCAAAGTGTTTCGTCATGACCTTGCTATGGAATTCATCAAATACGGGTACGGCGAATTCCATCGATACTTCACAGCAATAGCCGTTTTGAATGGATACTCTGTTGGTGAAGTCAAAATCGAGGGAAAGCCGCGAGTTGCTGGCAAGACCAAATTCGGCATCGAGCGGTATATGCGCGGATTTCTAGATTTCTTGAACATCATGTTTTTCCATGGGTACATGGAGCGCCCTTTGCATTTCTTTGGTGGAATGGCGATTACGACATGGGTCGCAAGCACGATAATGGTTATCTACATGGCTGTTGACTGGTTTTCGGGAGGCCCGGCATTGCTATCGACCCCACTTGCTGGAGTTGCGGCTCTCTTCTTTATGGCCGGGATCCAGTTGTTCGGTATCGGTCTCATAGGCTCGATGGTTCGCAACTTGTCTGGTGGAAACAACATAAACGCCCGAATCACCTCGCTAGTGGGTATTGATCGCCGTCGAAATGTAGACTGGAGAAGCGCTCGCGCAGACGGTGGTTTGGGCCGAGGCTCCGACCCAGGGTTCAGCATTATTGATGATTCGGATGCACCAGCAAAGCAAGGCCTATTCCACAGACAGCGCAAAGCGGACGTCTGAGCGAGATCATCGCTCTACCCATATATCCCGGCACGAGGTATTGATGGCACAACAACCCATGTCAATGGATTCAGATATCGATAGTGGTACACGAGCATCTACCGTCGGGTCCAGCTCCCTACTCCGTCGATACTGGCCCATTGCCGGAATTCTTCTGGTTGCGTCCTGGGTCAGATTCGGGACCAGCCGTGATCTATGGATAGATGAGATGACCAGTATCATCCAAGCGACTGCACCAAATCTTGCAGACGTAGTGGGCAATGCACCGGTCATGCATCCTCCCCTATATCACATGAGCCTTCATCTGTGGATGAGCGTATTCGGCAGTGGTCCCCTGGCGGTTCGTAGCTTATCGATTGTAGTGGGCGTTCTGGCTGTTGCAGCAGTGTATGTACTGGGCGTGAGGTTTCTGGGTAGGAATCAGGGCACTATAGCCGCTTTCATCGCCGCCATTGCGCCCTTTCATGTTTGGTATTCACAGGAAGTACGGATGTACGTATTCGTGCTTTTATTCGCCACATTGTCGATGTACTTCTTTCTCAGACTTCTCGACGGAGATCGTCGAACTGCGATATGGGTGGCCTATATTGTCGCGACTATCCTGACGATCTATTCGCACTACTCGGGACTCATACTGTTGTTGCTAGAAGTCTCATTTGCGGTGTTTATTTGGCTTACACGGCGAGGATCAGACAATAAAGCACCAGCATCCAAATCCAGGAGCATCCGATGGGTCATTATTGGATTGGTCCTGATCGCTCCACTCGCGGCGTTGTTTTTCACCAAGTTCCTGGGTAGTTCCCTGCATGAATTCATCGCTCAGAATAGCTTTCCGGTAACTATGGGCACGCTAAGTGAAGTTTTGGTTGGATACCACACAATTGATGTCCAGCTGAAGCAGTCTGCTGCCTGGTCACTAGCATTGTATATTGCACCTCTTGCCATGCTGGGTAGCAGGCAGCTCATGAGCATACGTACTCAATTCCTGGTGTGGGTAGTAGTTGGAACTGTAGTTTTGGTCTATTTGGCCAGTGAGATCATTCACCCCTTGTTGATGCATCCCCGGTTCTTCTCTCCCGGATTCCCCGCTCTAGTGTTGTTGTTGGCTACCGCGTTGACTTCCAAGCATGACAAGATTAGGAAAATTCCATTTGCAATCGTGATTGGCGTTCTGGTGATCGCGACCTATGACCAAGGCACCAATCTTGAGAACAGGATGAGATATCAGAATGTAGCTGCCCTTCAGTATGTTGCCGATGCCTACCAGCCAGGGGACGTAGTTATTCTAACTCCACCCTATGCGGATCGAATATTTGATTACTATGACGTGGACGGCTTGGATGCTCCTATACAAGTTCCTACCCTTCCTGGGCTAGGTGAGGAAGAGTTCGACGTCAAAGAAGAGATTGAACGGAGCATCAAGGACAAACAAAGAGTGTTCTATATTTATACGTTTGACAATCTCGACCCCAGGATTCCGCCTGTAGTGATTGATGCCAAAGAGATTCTTCGCAAAGAATACCCCCTAGAGTCAAGCGCAGATTTTAACAATATTGAGATTAGATGTTACTCACGCGGGATAGAATGTCCTCCAAGCATCCGTGTGGGTGACAATCAGGCTACCTCTGATTTGGGGCCAACGTGACGCATAACTTCGAGACCTTGAAGCTGCGAGCAGAGTATATGTTACGCCTCAGGTTGCTCATTCTTCTGGCTGGCGGCGCTGCGATCTACTATTTTTCATGGCTCCTGTCCCTCGGGAGGGCGGACGCCATTGTTCTTTTCGCCATCCTTGTGGTGGCGGAATTGTTCAATATGGTGCAGGCGATCGGATATTGGGTCACAGTCTGGAAGCAGAAGTGGCCCGATTGGGAATCAGCGGATTTTGAGGATACCCGGGAGTCTGTGGATATCTACATCACTGTCTGCGGCGAACCAGAGTGGATCGTTGAACGCACGATCTCGGCGGCAAAGGATGTCAGCCACCCTAGAAAGAACATATACATTCTGGATGACACACAGGACGATCGCATGCAACCGATGGCTGATCGGCTTGGCGTAATAAGAATCACTCGACCAGACCGAATCCACGCCAAAGCGGGAAATGTTAATCATGCACTCGGAGTCACAGACGGTGACTTCATAGTGATTTTAGATGCAGACCATGCACCTGCCGAGACTTTCCTGGAGCGGACGCTAGGTGCATTTGTCCACCATAGAACAGCGATTGTGCAAACGCCCCAAGTCTATGTGAATACTGAATCGAATTCCGTTGCGGCAGCTGCTCATGAGCAGCAGGCACTGTTTTATGAACCGATACTGCGAGGAAAGTACGGGCATGGAGCTGTGTTCTCGTGCGGCACCAACGTTATTTTCCGTCGTACCGCGCTCAATGAGATCGGAGGGCTGGCTACGGATTCAATCACAGAGGACCTCTCGACTTCTATGGAGCTGCAACAGCGCGGCTGGGATGCGGCGTACTGCCCTGAGGTTCTCGCAGAAGGACTTGGGCCAGAGGATATTAGTAGCTATTCAGGCCAACAAATGAGGTGGGCAAGGGGCAGCCTGCCCGTCCTGCTGAAGAAGGGTATATTCGGACGGGGGCTCACAATTTCACAACGGGTCCAGTACTTTTTCTCATTCATATACTGGTTCACAGGCCTTTCATACCTTCTGTACCTTACCGTCTTGCTCGGAGGATTGTTCACTGGCGAGCGACCATTCGTCGGTATCTTAGAGTACCCGGCGCACTTCTTGCCCTACTTCATATTGACCATGATGACCTTGGGCTACAGTGCTCGCGGGCGGTTCTCCTTTGCGGCAGTGAGAATTACACTTTGTACATTTTGGGTTCACCTGAGAGCCATATTGTCGGTACTTATTGGTGAGAGGTTGGGTTTTGTAGTTACTCCAAAGCAGGCATCCGGTCGTTCTCAACTTCGACTGGCAGCTCCCCACATGGTTCTATTTGCTTTGCTCTGCGCTGGGATCACTTACTCACTTGTTGCAATGAATACCCCCTCCGGAGTGTCTAATGTTGCGCTTGCGGTTGGGCATCTGGCGATTCTTGGGGGGTACATCCGGATGTCTCACAATCCTGCAAGGGATGATGGGGCCCCTGAGAAACTATTTGACGACATTGAACCGATTCAGGAAGAGATTCCCGAGGAGGTCACAGTTTAATGTCTCTGAGAGTGTCTCGATTTGCCATTCTTGTGTCCCTTCTGGTTGTTGCGGTGGGGTGCTCCAAGGTTGATACTGCTCTAACTGTTCAAGACATCGCTGAGTCTGGCGGAAGCACAATAACTGCAACCCAAGAGTCCTCGGGGGCCTTCATGGGTATCTATCATCCGGATGCACCATTTGAGAAGGGTGTTCTCAAGCAGTTACGCGAGAAAACAAAGGGTAATATCGCGGTAATGATGTGGTTCCAGCCCTGGGGGCAATCTGGGAGATTTAAGTTCAACGTAGAGGCTATGGCCGAGGTTCGCGAAGAGGGCGTAGTACCCATGATCTCTTGGGAGCCATGGGACCCGGGACCGAATCCTCGGGACCTGAAGATTCCTGAAAGTGAGCCCAAGTATAAGCTGTCAAATCTCCTTCGTGGTGACGCAGATCCCTATATCCGGGAATGGGCATCTGACGTAGCCACTTACGGTGGCCCCATATTTCTCAGGCCGATGCATGAGATGAATGGAAATTGGTACCCATGGGGGGGGACAGTAAATGGCAATGAACCCACGGAATTTGTCGAAGTATGGAGACACATATATCGAATATTCGAAGAAGTGGGTGCGACAAATGTTACTTGGGTGTGGTCCATAAATGTTAATGGATTACCTAGGGAGGAACGGAACAGGTCCGAGGTCTATTATCCGGGAGACGAATTCGTAGATTGGGTAGGTATATCAGGATTCAACTGGGGAGCAGCCGAGTCATGGTCGAAGTGGGAATCCTTTAGTGATGTGTTCGAATCCACGTACCGCCGTCTGGCGGAGTACGGGAAACCCATAATGATTACGGAGTTTTCTTCTGTGGAGGTCGGGGGGGACAAAGCAAAGTGGATCGACGAGACCTTCGATGCAATAAAGAGTGAATACCCTGAAATTAGGGGACTGGTGTGGTATGACGCTATCGATGAACATAGGGACTTTCGGATTGACTCTACCATCGAGGCTCGCGAGATATACGAGGACTCTATTTCTGAGAAGCATTTTATGGTTGATATAGGTGGCTCCGTCGGTGATTCCCATTAGCGTCGAAGTATCAGTATTGGTCATCACCAACAACAAGCTCTCAAGACTATCTGACCTAATAGGTTCGCTGAAGTCCCAGAGTTGCTCGTTCGAGCCTGAAATTGTAATCGCGCACGAACAGCGGGGCGATGACGGTGGTTTTCAGTCCGAGCACCCAGATGTGAAGTGGATCTCAATTCCAGGGGGTCGAGGGATTCCGTTCAATCGCAATCGCTCGTGGGAGGCGGCGACCGGCAAGGTGGTGGCCTTCATCGATGACGATTGTGTGCCACAGCCCGATTGGCTCGAGAACATCACCGGACCTATCCTCCGAGGTGACGCTGACGCAACTGTCGGTGGGGCGAAAGTCCGGTCAGATCGATACATGGGTCGAGCGATTGCCGGCCTTGGTTTTCCGGCCGGCGGCTCCATAGGCTTTCCCCTGGTGTTCCCGGTTGCAGATGACGGGTCTACAGCCTCCCTGGTCACCTGCAATGCAGCGGTTAGAAGTTGCGTCGGGGATGATGTAGGTCGATTCGATGAGAGCCTCCGCCACGGAGGAGAGGACACCGAGCTGGGTATTCGGATCGTGGCAGAGGATTATCGGATTGCATACGTTCCCAAGTCGGTGGTCGGTCATGCTCCGCGCGAAACCATCAGTGGTTTCTGGTCGTGGCAGGTGCGCCGTGGCAGGGCTAAAAAACAGGTCTCGCTTAAGCATCCATTGGGCGGACTTGTCTCGATGCGCCTAAGGTCATACAAGAATGTGATTGGGCGCTCTTTTGGAAATGGAACCCTGGTAGCTGTCTTGCCGTTGCTTTTCACAAGCATTCTCGCTCAAGGCGTGGGCTTTGTGGCTGAGTCCAGAACCAAGCCCATCTCGGAGTACTCTGAGAAGACTACGTCTGAGTAGCCGTCTTTCGGGAAGTCGTCGCTGACCTTTTGTTTCCCCTTTTGACCCATCACTTTTGCGGCTTCCTTGTCATTCGTCAATCTCAACATCGCCTCGGCTAAGGGATTGACGGAAGCTGGTGGGACTAATATTCCTGTGACTCCGTCCTCGATAATGTCCCGCGTCCCACCGGCATCGGTGGCGACTACTGGTCGCCCCAGGGCCATCGCCTCAAGCACGCTGGTATTTATCCCTTCGCTCAACGAGGGTAGGGCGTAGATGTCTGAGTTGGCCAGTAGGGGGGCTACATTCCCGAGGTAGCCGAGAAAGTGAATATTATTCCCGACACCCAGCTGTTCAGCTTGGCCTCGCAGACTTTCCTTTAGACTGCCGCTACCGGCGATCAGCAGCTGTGCATTTGGGTAGTCAGCCTGTACTTTGGCAAAAGCTCCTATAAGATACTCAACACCCTTCAACCGCTCTAGCTGACCTACGGCGGTACTGATGATCGGATACCCCTCAGGTACTTGGATTCCCTCAGAGCTGTTGCTCTCTAATCCGCTGATATCCACCCCACTAGAGCTAACGACGATGTGCCCTCGGACTCCTAGGGCGTGTAACCGCTTCTCGAGAATGGGTGAGAGGGTGAATATTCTATCGATGTTCTTGGATTCGATCCGGGCGATGAGGTTCCGAGCGAAATTGACGAGACCTTTGAATCTTTTCACTGCAAGCGGATGAGACGACGATGGATCCACCAGTACGCTTGCTGCAGTCGCCGGATTACGCTTGAGGCAGCCAAGAGCTCTTAAGAAGGCCAACGGGTAAATAGAGTTGGCATGCACGACGTCGGGGTCAATGTCGTGGATGGCTCGCCTAGTCGAGCCTACGCCCCCCGGAGTCGGAGTCAGATCGATATTGATCAGTGAAATATGGGTGCCTGAGTACTTTGAGTGAAGCATTGAACTTTTTGGGGCTGCTATGAATACAGTCCAGCCCTGGTCTTCTGCCCTGTCAGCCAGTTGAGAGAGCATCCTGTCGGCACCGGTCAACGTTGGTCCCGGCTGGCTGGTGATGAATAGGATCTTAGTCAAATGTCATACCTACTAAAAAGAATGTTACTGTCTCACCCTCATCTTGCCCTGCGAAGTCGTTTCGTCCTTAATAGTGCCCATGCGATTTGATGAACGACTTGGACCTAAAATACTTGTATATCATGACCTGAGCCAAGGGTTCCAAGGTGACATTAAAACGGGCAGGGACTCCTTTCGGCGCCAAATCGAGTTAATGCTTCAGTGGGGCATAGAATTTATACCCATATCCCAGGCCCTTAATGGCCAAAGAGGAAAACGAAATCAGGTCACGCTGACCTTTGACGACGGGTTCTCTTCGTTCCTCGAGAACGGTCTTCCGGTGATCGAGGAGTACGGGATCCCAAGTACCATGTACTGCTCGACCGGACTTGTGGGTCGATCGAGCAAAAGTGTGAGTTTTATGACATGGGATGAGATCCATGACATTTCGGCTCGGGGTGTGGACATCGGCTGCCACTGCGTATCCCACATTCCTCTGAACGAGGTGGACGATTCGATTGCTGAGCAAGAGATACTGGAAAGTACCCAGGTGCTCAGGCAGCACGATTTGGAGCCGAAGACCCTTGCGTATCCTTATGGAAGGTACAACGAAACAGTTAAGGGCATTATCCAAAAACAGGGATACACAGCTGCGGTGACTGTGATGATAGGTGGCCGCGACATGTTCGAGCTGAGACGAAGGCTCGTCGTCGGAAGTGAGTCCACACAACTGCTTAAGTTCAAACTCACCGATAGATATCTTGATCTACGAGAGACGCTACGTGCGATGGTGCCCGACCGGTTCCTGAAGCAAGAGCATCCCATTGAGAAATATCGATGGGGCTTTGAGGGTTTTGACCGTGGCTGATGTCGCCGCCCAAAGGGAGTCCTTGACCAAGGGCAGCTTGTTCTCAGTATCCAACCACGTTTGGATGACGGTAGTCGGGTACATTCTCAATCTGTTCCTGGCCAGGCAGCTCGGGCCGGAGCTTTTCGGCTTCTTCGGTGTTGTGATCACGATCATGATGTGGCTTGAGCTTACTTTGGCAGAGGGCATTCCCGTATGGACCGTCCGCCTAATGGCCAAAGACAGACCTCCGGTATTGCCGCGCGTGTATGTGTCTATTCAGCTGGCAATGGGGCTGTCTCTGATGATCCTGTTGCTTCTGCTGGCATCTCCGCTTGCTGCCTTGTTCGGGGAACCCGATAAAGCGAATCTACTGATGATCGCGGCTATCGATATCCCGATATTCGCGCTCTACACACTCATCCTGGCAATGATGCTTGGAAAGCAGCAGTACGGAAGAAGACTGCTCACGACATTCTCATACGCCACTGGGAAGCTCGTTGTCGTCGTTCTTCTGGTCATGCTTGGTTTTGGCGTTACCGGTGCGGTTATCGGGAATGTGGCTTCGACCGTGGTGGGGATCACAGTCGGTCTGATTCTTGTTC
>JAUVYF010000132.1 GCA_030603215.1 Candidatus Bipolaricaulota bacterium | reverse complement strand
AATGTGGTAACAAGATGCGGCGTGTGCCAAACGTGATTGATGCCTGGTTCGATTCAGGGAGCATGCACACAGCGCAATGGCACTATCCGTTCGAGAACACAGATGAATTCAAAAACAGCTTCCCTGCCGATTTCATATGTGAAGCAATGGAGCAAACTCGCGGTTGGTTCTACACGCTACTTGCCACTAGCACTATCATCCATGGAGAAGCCCCGTTTAGGAATTGCATTGCAACCGGCCTTGGGTTAGATGAATCCGGTGTTAAGATGAGTAAGAGCAAAGGCAACGTTGTTGATCCATGGGAACTAATTGATGTATACGGGGCTGATTGCCTTCGCTGGTACCTGTATTCATCAAGTGCTCCCTGGAAGTCGAAGCGATTGGGCGAAGCCAACGTCAAGGAACCACTGTACCGCTTCTTGGATACGCTATGCAATACATACAATTTCTTCGCCCTCTACGCGTCAATTGATTCTTTTGATCCGATGAAGCATCAGGCGAGTAAACAGCAGCTTAATGTACTTGATAAGTGGATCTTGTCTCGCCTCTCGTCGACAGTGAATAAAGTAACAATAGGCTTGGATAATTACGATGTAGTTAGCGCCACAGAAGCGATCGAATCCCTCCTCGAGGAGCTATCCAATTGGTATGTTCGATCATCGCGTAGACGATTCTGGAAAGGAGGGATGGAAGGGGACAAGATTGCCGCTTACACAACTCTATACCGAGTGTTGATCGGCCTGGTAAGAATTCTTGCTCCGTTTGTGCCATTTATCACAGAAGCAATCTATCAACGGCTCCGTACGGTGGGTGATCCTGAAAGCGTACACCTTTGTTCCTATCCAGACAGCGAAGATGAACAAGTCGATCATGACCTTGAGCTGGCAATGGCTGCTGCTCGTCAGGTGGTTTCCCTTGGCCACCAGGCACGAAATCGAGCCCGCATAAGAGTTCGCCAACCCCTTCACAGGATGCTGGTTGAGACCAATCTTCCATTGAGCGAAGAAATCCGTTGCCTGATTGAGAAGGAACTAAATGTGGGCACGATAGAGCAAGTCCCAACAGTGGAAGCATACCTTAAGAAAACGCCCAACCCAAACTTCCGCACACTCGGGCCACGCCTTGGAGCGAAGGCGCAAATGGTAGCAGCTTGGCTCGAGACACAGTCTCCCGAAAGCCTGGTCAAGGCATTTGACGCGGGAACTAGTATTGACGCGCAGATAAACGGTGAGGATATAGAGATAAGAGAAGAAGATGTATCGTTCGAAGCCGTCCCACCTAAGGGGTTCCTGCTTGCCGAAGAGGGTGAAGCGCGCCTTCTTGTTGATGCTAACCTAAGTGACAAGCTGCGAGAACAGGGCCTCATGCGCGAGATAATGCACAGTGTTCAATTGCTCCGCAAAGAAGCTGGTTTTGCGGTAAGCGACCGCATTATCGTTGGCTATGAGACTGACAAACATCTGACTGATCTCATTACGGAGCACAGAGAAACAATAGCAGCCGAGATCCTTGCCGTTGACCTCGTCTCAAGGCTAGAACAGGATTACGAATACACAGAGGAATTGACAATTGGTGCGTCAACAATTATATTTGGGCTTTCTCGCAGCGGCAAGTCAGAATAGAGAAAAAGGGAGAAAGAAATGGCCACAGCAATTCTCGGCATGCAGTGGGGAGATGAAGGAAAGGGAAAGATTACACACCTTCTTGCTCGTGAAGCGGACATGGTAGTGCGCTACAACGGTGGTCCCAATGCTGGCCATACCGTAATCGACCGAGGGGAGAAGTTTGGCATACACCTGCTCCCCTTGGGGTGTTTCTATCGTGATGCTTGTTGTGTATTAGCAAGTGGAATGGTGATAGATATCCCTGTCTTGCGCGAAGAGTATGGGCTAATCGCTAACCATCTCAAATGGGAGCCCGAAATTGTCATTGCTGAAAATGCACACGTTATTCTTCCGTATCATAGACTGTTGGAAGAGCTTGAGGGTGGTGGAGCGCGCATTGGTACAACACGCAGGGGTATTGGCCCTGCCTACCGTGACAAAGTCGCACGGGTAGGAATCCGGGCCGGTGACCTGCTGCATCCGGTTCGCCTGCGCAAGAAGCTAGCTCAGAAGATTAGCATGTTGAAGCGAGCATGGCCGGATTCTCCGGAGATCTCTTCCCTTTCCACGGATCTGCTGGCCAAGGATCTGCTGGCCTCCGCGGAACCTTTTCTCGGGTCGATCAAGAATGCTATTCCCATCATTGCGCAGGCTTTGAACAGAGGAGAAAACGTGTTATTTGAGGGGGCGCAAGGGGCTCTCCTTGATCTTGATTTTGGCACGTACCCGTTCGTTACCTCTTCTTGCACTACTTTTACGGGCCTGGGCAACGCGATTGGAATCCCTCTTCCGCAAATTGATTGCCGTGTTGGAGTGATGAAAGCGTATACTACGCGCGTTGGAAGAGGACCTTTCCCCACACGGATAACCGACAAACTGGGGAACTTCCTGCAACAAGCGGGAAATGAATTCGGGGTGACAACTGGTCGGCCACGGGATTGTGGCTGGCTTGACTTGGTCGCGCTCAAGCATGCCGTTGCTTTGAACGATCCCACGACGCTCGCAATTACTAAGCTTGATGTGCTATCTGGTCTAGATGAGATCAAGATGTGTGGAGCGTATCGACTCGAAGGACGCGAGACCAACACCTTTTTGGGCTCCGCTGAACAGCTAGCCCTTTGTGAGCCAATATACGAGAGCATCTCAGGATGGAAAGAGGATATTGGGGGAGTTACCGATTATGAAAGCTTGCCGCGAGCAGCTCGCGCTTACATTGAACGAGTCTCAGAAGAACTGGAGGTGCCAATCGGGATCGTCTCTACGGGGGCAAGTCCCGAGGAAACAATCAACATCAGCTTTGACAGGTATTAGTTGGCGCGTTATAATGGATGTTCATATTTAGGCAATCGTGAGGGGTAAGACATGCAACGTACGTACGTGGCGAAGAAGGAAGGAGCAGGCAAGGACTGGAATCGCAATTGGTATCTAGTCAATGCTGACGGAAAACGCCTCGGTCGCCTCGCAAGCGAGATTGCCATTATATTGCAGGGTAAGCACAAACCGATCTATACGCCAAGCGTCGATACAGGTGATTACATAGTAGTGATCAATTCCGAGAAAATAGCCCTAACTGGTAATAAGTGGGAGCAGAAGCTTTACCAACGTCATAGTGGATACATCGGCGGACTGAAGGAAATGAATTATCGTCGATTGATCGCTAGACGACCCACTCTTCCGCTCCGTGAAGCAGTACGTCGTATGCTTCCAAAGAACAATCTCAGTCGACAAATGCTTCGCAAACTTAAGCTTTACTGTGGCCCCGAACACCCACACGCTGCGCAGGAGCCGCAGGAGATCTCCCTCTAGAATAGCTTTCCCGTTGGACACATGTCA
>JAUVYF010000084.1 GCA_030603215.1 Candidatus Bipolaricaulota bacterium | reverse complement strand
CGTCGCCGCGGAACTACGCGCTGAATTCCAGTCAGGGAAGCTGATGTACTCTCATCTGAAGGATGCCGTATTTGAGAGTCTGATGGAGGTTCTTCGCCCAATAGGACAGCGGCGGCGCGAACTTGAAGCATCGGGGACCGTAGAAGATATTCTAAGAGAAGGAGCTGACAAGGCGCGTGTCATCGCTAGAGAGAACATAACAAAGGTACGGGAGATGGCTGGATTGGCGGAAAGTAGAAGCAGTCCAAGGTCCAATGTCCAACGTCCAATGTCGAAAGACGGTGAGTGGTAAGTGGTGGGTAGTAAGTGGAAGGTGGAAGGCCAGGAACTGAAAAACAATGACTGATGACTGAGAACTGATTACTGCTCTCTCACCCTCACCTAGCCTCTCCCTTCACCGAGGGAGAGGGATGATAAGGAGTCTTTCCTCCCCGACCTCGCCCCGTGTAGTAGTAGGATTGGAGTTACTACATGGGGTAAAGGAGGGAATTAAAGGGAGGGGGAGAAGAAGAAAGACAGTAATGGGTAATTGGTGAAAGACCAGAAGTAAGGAGTAAGGGAAAAGACATAAAGACCCAGTCGGGAGCCAGAAAACAGAAGCGATGCGATCCACAGGAACAACGTCGGACACAGGTTCCGACGCTACAAACGGTCTACACCTTCTTATCTTCAACGTCGGGCGCAAGACCCGACGCTACGAACGGTCTGACGACTGATAGGTGAGCAATGATGGAAAAGAAGAAAGTTATCTTCCAAGAACTGCTACGAAAACATCCCGCTGATATTGCCGAGGTCCTGTCCCAACTTTCCGACGAGCAAGCAACGAAGCTGTTGCACCGTCTCTACCTAAGGCAAGCCGCCGCCGAACCTCTAGGTGAAATGGACCCCGATGAGTCGGCAGAACTCTTATCGGACCTTGACCGCGAGGAAGCGATAAAGATCCTCGCGCGCATGGATCCTGACGACGCTGTTGACTTGTTGGAAGAATTGCCTCAAGAGACACAGAAAGAGATTCTTTCCAATGTTGATAGCAAAGAAGCACAGGTTATCTCTGATTTGCTTACCTATCCCTCTGATTCAGCGGGTGGGCTGATGTCTCCGGAAGTTGTTGCCCTATCGCTAGATATGTCTGTCCAGCAAGCGATTGATGTGCTACGACAACGAGCTGAGGAAGCGGAAACTATTTACTTTGCCTATGCTGTCGATGATCAACACCACTTGCAAGGGGTTCTATCTCTGCGTGATATTGCGCTGGCCCAGCCGGAAACGCGATTGAGCTCTCTGGTAGAAATTGACGTCATCTCGGTTCCTGTAGAAGCGGACGCCGAAGAAGTCGCCCTACTGTTTGACAAGTACAACTTCTACGCCCTCCCCGTGATCGACCAGCAAGTCAAGCTGCTTGGTATTATCACAATTGATGATGTGATAGACGTAATGCGAGAAGAGGCAACGGAAGATATCTACGGAATGGCAAGTGTGCCAATGAACGAAAGCGTCGACACTTCGTGGTTCTCCTCTCTGCGCATGCGGCTGCCGTGGCTGTACGTGCGCCTAGCTACGGCAATACTAGCCGCGTTAGTCGTTGCTACGTTTGAACAAACAATTGCCAAAGTAGCGGCTCTCGCGGTCCTTATGGGAGTAATCGCGGGGCAAGGAGGGAGCACGGGCATGCAGACGATAACCATCATTACCAGAGGGATGGCCCTAGGTGAAATGCAGCGACACCAAGGGCACAAACTGCTAAGGAAAGAGATATTGCTCGGTGTTGCCAATGGACTTATCATCGGGATAACCCTGGGAATCATCACTTATCTATGGAAAGGGCAGCCATTGCTAGGAGCAGTCGCGTGCTTAGCTATGCTGTTCAATACAGTAGTGGCGGGAGCAATGGGGGTACTAATTCCACTAGGCTTACAAGCACTAGGAAAAGATCCGGCCATCGCCTCTGGGGTGTTTCTTACTACTGTAACCGATGTGCTTGGGTTTGCGTTTCTCTTTCTGTTGGCGCACTTATTTCTTCGCGTAATCTGATGAAGAAAGAGACGATGCCATTGCAGAGCTGGTCCTACCCTCTGATCCTTGCTCTTCTAGGGATTGTCCTATGGATCGGCAATATATCGCCAAGTCTCAAGGCAAGTCTAGCGGCAGAGACGTTTCTCTTTCTCGGCTATCTCGTGGTGTTCTCACGTGGAAAGAGAACCACATCTTCTGGAGCAAAGCTCATTTCAATGTTTCCCGCGCACCTCCTCCTGTTGCTTGTAATCTTACTGTTACCCGCATTTAGCATACGGCTAATCTTTGCCTGGATGGTTGTCCCCGTAGCAACCATTGCTTACCACTTTATCGCGTCACGTTCCCTATTCAGCGATGGGGTAAGTAAGTCGATATTGTCTGGGCTGTACTGTATAATTTGGGCAGATCTCTTCTTTCTTTTGGAGCGTGCAATCGCTTTGGGAAGAGGTTTGACAGATAATGAAGAGATCGTAGTAATGGCCGTATTTTGCGTGATTGGCGCCATATTTCTGTCTATCGGCGTCTATCGACACCTGCGGACCAATATTTACGGGGAGTGATAGAATGGGAAAGGCAATTGTTTTTGTTATTGGGCTAACTATTTTTCTTTTCGGAGTGGTAGCGTATGGCCAGGAGGCGACGCCTGTGGCTGGGCAGTCAATGATTTCTCTTCTTGTCATCCTTGGAGTGTTTGGCGCGGTTTTCTACTTCCTACTAATCCGCCCGCAACGCAAACGGCAAGCTAAACACAATGAGCTTGTGAGGGAACTCAAGAGGGGAGACAAGATAGTATCCGCTGGCGGTGTTTATGGTGAGATTGATTCAATCAGCGAGACCTCTATAGTAGTAACTGTGGAAGATGGCTCCAAGCTCCGCTTCGCCAAGAGCAGCATCGTCAACAAACGAGCGAAGTAACCACAGGGGGTCATTATATGTCTCATAATACCATGATGCGTAATGATTGGCTGCGTTTTGTCGCGGTTCTCATTATCGCGGTAGGTTCACTCGTTCTTCTCTTCCCGTTTTGGCCGCCAATAGATGTGCTTAACCTGGGACTTGATTTACAGGGAGGCGTAAGGCTGGTCCTCGAAGCCCAAGAAACAGAAGAAATGGATTTTGATCAACAGAGCGACACACTCAACCGAATCATTACGATTCTTGACAATCGCGTAGATCAATATGGACTCGCCAATGCCGAAATCAAGCGAATGGGGACCAACAGAGTACTAGTAAACCTTCCTGGAACCAAGGATCCTGCTGAGGCTCGCCGCTTGATTGGACAAACGGCAATGCTCGAGTTTCGCAAGGTAGTTGAAGCAGGCACAAGTCCTAACTCAGACCTTGTTCCAACGTCGGCAATGCAAGAGATTTTGATGGACCGAAGCGGAATCCCCTTCATTCTGGAAAGCGAACCCCTGCTAACTGGTGGCGCCTTGTCCGATGCCAAGGTGCGAGCATCACAGGCAATGCAAACGGCCGGCCAGCTGTATATCGCTCTTGATTTTAGCCAGGAGGGAGCACAGCAATTTGTGGACGCGCTAAGACAACTTGCTATCGACGATCGTTTAGCGATTGTGCTGGACGGCACAATCTACAGCGCGCCGCGAATCACTGAATCCATCAAGCAAGCTGCCGCACAAGGCTGGCGACAGGTAAAGGATTCCACAACAATCACCGGACAGTTTACCAAGGAGGAGGCCACAAGAATAGCCATTGTTCTACGAGCAGGCGCGCTACCTGTTGAGATAAAGGTAGTTGAAGAGAACACGATTGGCCCAACCTTGGGTAGCGATTCAATTCGCGCGGGAATGATCACTATCGTTACTGGATTTGTGTTGATTCTTCTCTACATGCCAATCTACTACCGCGTGCTTGGCATCGTTACGGATGTCGCTCTCGTGCTTAATATGTTGATCGTATTTGCGGCGCTGGTGCTATTTCGTGCTACTCTTACACTTCCTGGAATCGCGGGGATCATTTTGACAATAGGTATGACTGTCGATGCTAACGTGATTATCTTTGAGAGAATTAAGGAGGAGCGACGTACAGGAAGATCCACCCTTGCCGCGGTACGCGGGGGTTTTGAAAAGTCGCTGTCTGCCTTGCTCGACGCTAATGTTACCACTCTCTTAACCGCCCTGATTCTGTTGTTTGTTGGCACAGGACCAATTAAGGGGTTTGCGATTACCCTAGGCATTGGAGTAGTAGGAAGTCTGTTCTGCGCGTTGGTTGCTAGCCGATTGTTGCTGGAGAAGGCTGGTTTTGCCGAACATATCCCGGTGAAGGTAGCTCAGACACCGTAGCGGCAAAGATTAGCGCCAGAACTCCGTCAGCGGGATGGATTTTGCCGCTCTTGACCTGAACATCAATCTCAATTCCACGGTTGAGAACAGCGGTTAGTTTCTTAGTCGAGCGTTTTCTGACCTGATTTGTCAGCCGCCCCAGAAGCCAGTGGGGTTCCCCTGTGATCTCCCCAATCTCGGGGAGAGACAGTGACTCGTCAAGGAGAACACGTATACTGAGAAGGCGCGTTAAGTGTCGCAGCAGAGCCGATAAGACCCTCCCTGGCTCCTGGCGTAACTTGCCAAACTCCAATAGTGATTCTCTTAGTTTCGCCTCTCCAACACGGTCAAGCATGGGATAAATTGAACCCTCCTCAACAGCAAAAAGAAGCCTGTCCATTTGTGCCATATCCATGTCATCTTTCGCGCAAAAAGCGCGAAGCTTCTTTGCCTCTTGGCTGATGAGAAAAAGATTCTTTCCGCTATTGGAGATCAGCTTGCTTACCAAGGCAGGCACAGGAGTAATTCCCTGTTCTGTAAGTAGCTCGCTGACCGCGTCCTGCAGCGCCTTCCCTTTCCATTGAGGAAACCTGGCCACTTCGCCGCGCGCTTTTATCGCTTTGTATACCGGGCTAGAGGCACTCATCGTCTCCGCAACCAGCGTGAGAACAGTTTCAGGTGATTGCCCTTGACCAAGTAAACTCGCAAACTGTTTCGGCTCTTTTAGCGCTTCCGCGTGGCGAATAACAAAGTGCCTACTTAGGGCAAATAAGGATGTCGACTGAAGCTCGGTCCGGAGGCTGGCAAGGTCAATTTCGTCGCCAAACAGGGTGTGCCGTTCCGTTGTAGGTTGCCGGGCAATGATCTCTTGCTGGCGGGCAACAAGTGCCCGCTCACAGCGGTACAAATCACCAACAAGTAAGGTCAATCGCGCATTAGGCATCGTTCTCAATTGATGGGAGCAAGTTTCAGACCCGTAGCTGCCAATAGTCCCGAGGGGATTCGAACCCCTGTCGCCGGGATGAGAGCCCGATATCCTAGGCCACTAGACGACGGGACCAGCTACAACATCGATTATCCGCGATATGGAACTCTCCATCAAGGAGTTGCCAGCATCGCCAGATACTTACGCTTTCTTGGCCAAACAGCTGGCAATCAATGGCTTGATATCGGTAAGAGCATCGATCAGTTCGTCGTACAGCTCCACGGGAATGGCAATTCCTTTGCGTGTTGGTTTCCATTCCTCATCTTCCGCCTGGTAGAAATTGCGAATATCAACATAATCGTGGTCGTGAAATCGAGATACGCGAATATAGACGCGCTTTCCCATTCCTTTGTCAATTAGCTTGACCACTTCGGGGCTTGGATGCTCACTGGTTTCGCTCATCATCACTCCTTCCTGGAATAATTTCTCATAACACTCAACATAATATTGTACATCAAGTGGAGAGTAAGTACAAGATATGGGCCTGCCTGGACTCGAACCAGGGACCTCCCGCTTATCAGGCGAGCGCTCTAACCAGCTGAGCTACAGACCCCAAACCCTCAATATGGTAGCAATGGGAGTAATGATTGTCAACCGAATAGTACTATGGAATAGGGTTCCTCACACTCCAGGCAAGGTAGGGGCTCGAATAACGACCTCCTTCTGACATAAAGCTTCTCTGTCTCGCCCGTTCGTTTCACTCACTCAAGACGCCAGGATCGCAGAGGGTCGAAAGACAGTGGGTGGTAAGTGGTAGGTAGTGGGTGGAAAAGCAGGATTAAGGATTAAGGGGAAAGGGGAAAGAGACAGTCGAAGGCAGCAGCAAAAGCCAGTCAGATGATTGAATGGGAGGATTGGGCGAGCTGATTGCTGAGCGCTGATGGCTTCCTTTCCTACGAACGGTCTGAGAACTGATTTCTCACCCTCACCCAGCCTCTCCCCTCATTGAGGGAGAGGGATGTCTTATGATCTTCCCTCCCCGACCTCGCCCCGTGTAGTAGTAGGATTGGAGTTACTACATGGGGTAAAGGAGGGAATTAAAGGGAGGGGGGAGGATCTTTAGCGTCGGACACAGGTTCCAACGCTACAGACGGTCTGACAACTCCAAGCAACATAAAGCCACCATTACGCTGGATTCCGGCCTGCGCCGGAATGACGAATACATCTCACCCTCACCCAGCCTCTCCCTTCATCGAGGGAGAGGGATGTCTTATGATCTTCCCTCCCCGACCTCGCCCCGTGTAGTAGTAGGATTGGAGTTACTACATGGGGTAAAGGAGGGAATTAAAG
>JAUVYF010000065.1 GCA_030603215.1 Candidatus Bipolaricaulota bacterium | reverse complement strand
TCAATTAGCCAACCGATAAACGGACCCACCAGACCTGCCATAACCATTCCAGCGCTATTAACAATGCCCAATTGTGTAGCAGTAGCTCCTAGGGCAATGGTGTACACAGAAAGATAGGGGAATGCTAGCTGATAAAAAAACATGGCTGTGGAGGATCGTATTACGGTTACCTTCCAGTCACGTGGCTGCCTTCTCAAGAAACCAAGAGCCTTTGCGATTGTGTCAGTTACGGTTTCTATCGTTTGCATGAGTGTTATTTGCCTTGAGAGATCCTATCCTAAAATGGCATTGAGATCGACTCCATTTTTAAGGGCTGTAATGAGTAGCGAAAACAGGATTATGGATTAGGAAAAAGAGAGTCAAGAGTCGTGGGTCAGGAGTCGATAGTCAAGGGCAAGAAACGCCAAGAAGATCGGAACATCAAAGTGAAGCAATAGTCAGGCCGTTGACCTTTTTTCTTACAGCAGAGCGAACTATAATTGTCTTATTCAGTTTAGGGAGGTGTTCTGTGATGCGATTGCTCACAAAACTTGTAACTTGTGGCGGCGTTGCCGCGTTCTTCTTTTTCAGTTGGGTGATAATGATGCTATGGAATAGCATTCTGGCCGGGCACCTTGGACTGCTGCCTGTTCTTAACTATCTGCAGGCCGCTGGTTTATGGTTCCTTTTTATCTTGTTTTTCGCTTGGACAGGGATCGGGGTCAATGGCCGCGTTTCCCCTTTGTGGCGAAAGGAGCGCACTTGGGACAAAACAGTCGACAAGATCGAATCCAAAATCAGACACGGCATCTTTCATTGGGGTGAGCGCAAGAACGAAGAGAACTGGGAGGAGTTGGGCGACAAAATTGAGAAGAAAGTAAAGCGTGGTATCGCTCACTGGGTTGATGCAGATCCCGATATGGAGTGGGATGATTTAGGCAAAAGCATTGAAGAGAAAATAAAGCGCAAGGTTCGCGAGTGGGCTGACGAAGGCTGACGAGCCCCAGATTGCCAGTTCATTTCAGCGAGAGACGTATTGGATCCTGCTGGAATATGGGTATGTCTACTCAGAATATTGGAAGGAGGGAAAATGAAAAATGAGAAATCTCTAATTAGTGTCGTGTTTTTATCCATTGTCTTGACTTCCTTGATCGCGGTTAGTTGTGTTGCTACTGTGTCTCAAGAACAGTATGACAAGCTGGCAGCAGAACTTTCTGCAGCTCAAGCACAAGTTGAGGCGCTACAGAGTGATCTTGAGTCAGCCCAAAGCAGGATCGCACTGCTAGAAGAAAAGATAACACGGGCCAAGGCGCAAGCGGACATTATCAGCGGCTTGTTTGTTCCCGCTCTAACGGGAGAGCTTAATGAAATGACATCTGCCGAATCTACTCGCTATTTTCTCGAATGGCGAGATCAAGTTGAAGCTTCGGGAGATATGTTGTTGAAGGACAAATTTCAAACGCTTATGGATGCTGAGTTTGCAAATGAAGGAATGATGGATTTCTTCCTATACCTCTTTGAGAATCTACCAAAGACGTTGGAATAGATATGAGTGACAGGTTGATAGAGTTCATTGAGTTCGTTGAGTTCATGGGATTCATGGAGTTCATGGGGTTCGTAGGTTAAGAAACGGTTAAGAGCTAAGGATCGATAGTTCAGGGTCGGATGGCAGTGGTCAAGCTCACCAAGTTTCCTTATTGAACAAATGGGGCTTGGCGTTCTGCCAAGCCCCATCACGTCTTATCCTACTCAAGATAGATAGGCGCTAAATCAAATACATACATTGGTAGGATGCGATATCCCATAACTCCTGCTCGCATCCCTTCCAATTGATGAGGATCTTGAATCCAAATCAATACAGCATCGTCTGCAATAAGGGTCTGCGCCATAGCGTAGATCATCTTGCGCTCGTTAACATTGAACGTTTCATTGCCCCTGTCGAGCAACTCGCGAAGGAAGTAGTTTGTGTACTGCCAGTAGTAAGCAGATGTCCCATCGTCATTGGCACGCGTGAAGCCCTTAGCGAAGTTGGCTGCCGGTTCTAAGCCTTGGTCGTGACCTATCACTGTCATGTCATAGTCCCATTGCTCGTATACCTTGTCGAGCCAAATTCCCCATTCAACGATCTCTAGTTTGCAGTTGATCCCGACTTCTCTAAGCTGGTCGGCAATGATTTCTCCGGTACGCACGTGGAGCTGGTAAGGTAGAGGTAGGTATATTGTAGTATCAAAACCGTTTGGATAGCCTGCTTGTGCAAGAAGCTCCCTCGCCTTACCGGGATCATGAGGATACATCCCAGTGAGGTCGACATAGTAGGGATTCATGGGTGTCATATGCGATGCAATCGGACTTCCCCACTCTGGCTTCAAATCAGTGGCAGTGATGATTTCGTCACGGTCGATAGCATAGTAAATCGCGCGACGGACAAGAACATTATCAAACGGTGGGCGCGCGTGATTCATTGCCAGAAGCTGGGCTAGATTCTGTGGTCCGGAAACTATCTTAAATCGCGGGTCGTTCTCAATCTGTATCGCATTCTCCGCCACCATGCGATCAACGAAGTCAACATCTCCTGACATCAGAGCAGCCAACGAAGCTGCTTGAGCTGGAATAATCTTGAAAATCGCTTTGTCTAGATATGGTACGCCCGGTTTCCAGTAGTTTGGATTCCTGACAAGAATCAAGCAATCTCCTGGAATCCACTGTGAGAACATGAATGGACCTGTTCCTATGGGG
This sequence comes from Candidatus Bipolaricaulota bacterium, assembly GCA_030603215.1. Lineage (GTDB taxonomy): Bacteria > Bipolaricaulota > Bipolaricaulia > UBA7950 > UBA9294 > JAUVYF01. Next base: position 6,455 of record JAUVYF010000065.1, on the reverse strand, counting down.
TTGGAGCGAAGTGCTTCCATGTCCGATCCCCACGGGATGATCCCGGTACCCTTTCCTGAGGCAAGATATCCCACTAACGACGCTGCTTTTCCTTCCGTAATGAACTTCACAGTTGTTGTATCGACAACTACAACTTCTTTGATGTACGCAAATGGCGATGCATTTGGGGACGCGGTGTCTGGATCGAGCAGCGTGTCAAACGTGTATTTCACGTCCTTAGCAGTGAACGGCTGCCCGTTATGGAACACGACACCAGATCGCAAATGGAACGTGAATTCCGCCCCACTATCAACCTCATTCACCTCGTAGCTGGTGGCAAGTAGCGGTACCAGTTTGCGGTCGGCTGTGTAGCGCATGAGCGGTTCGACGATATTGTACATCACCAACTGATAGCTTGCTGTGGCAGGCGTTAGGATCAGGTTTAAGCCATCCGGTTCTGCCTGCACGGCTACGGTTAGGGTTCCTCCGGTTGTCTGAGCTGTGGCTAGGCTACTGAGCCCCGCCAGGATTATGATAAGACTGACGATTAATCGGTTATGCAGATTCATAGGGACCTCCAGGATGAGCCTCATCCTTACATACCTCTGTAAGGGCCCGACCAATACGTTGCATTAAGCTATTCATTGATACGACTCCTTTTTTATCTCGATTTCATCAACTTGGGATCCAGTACGTCTCGAAGACCGTCACCAAGAAGGTTGAATCCAAGTACGGCGATCGCTATAGCAAGACCGGGAAAGACCGCCAGTAAGGGATTAATTCCCATGAAGGTTTGAGCCTCAAGAAGCATGCGCCCCCAACTAGCAAACGGTGGCTGTGTTCCTAATCCAAGATAACTTAGCCCTGCCTCGGAGAGGATGGCTACCGCAAATTGAACGGTACCTTGGACGATCAGTGGTGATAGTACATTGGGAAAAATGTGCTGGCAGGCTACACCGAGCCGGCCCCGCCCAATAGAATAGGCCGCCGCGGTGTAGTCAAGTTCCTTTGCTCCGAGAACCCCTGCTCGGGATAGACGTGCAAATACGGGGATGTTGTAGATTCCAATTGCTATCATACTGTTTCTGATTCCAGGCCCGAGCAGGGATGATAAGAGAAGTGCGTTGAGTACAGCGGGGAAAGCATATAGAACATCCATGAGGCGCATGATTGTCTCATCCCACCAGCCTCCAACAAGCCCACTCCATACACCTAGGGTTACGCCAAATACCATGCCAATTCCTACCGTGATCCCTCCAACAAGGATTGAGGTCTGCGATCCCTGCATGATTCGACTGAGTACATCTCGACCGTACTGATCTGTTCCAAGCAGGTGGCTCTTGCTGGGCGGTTCCATGCGATTGGAAATCATCATCTTGATCGGGTCGTGCGGAGTATAGAACTCACTGACAATTGCTGTTATTAGCAGCAGAAAAACCAGCACGAAGCCAATCATGAAGTTCACGTTTTGCCTTGCGCGATGGAAAAAATGACGCCACATTATTACTCCAATCGTATCCTCGGATCCAGAAACATGTAGGTCAGATCAACCACAAGGTTCATTCCCACAACCATCACAGCTATGAGCAGAACAATGTCCTGAACTACGGGGAAATCACGTTGGCTAATTGCTTGGAAGGCCAATCTGCCCAGACCAGGCAAATAGAAGACATTTTCGATGATAATTGTTCCAGCAAGCAAAGCAGCAAACTGCATGCCAATGATCGTAATAATGGGGATGAGGGCATTACGTAAAGCATGCTTGTAAAGAATGACATGTTCCACAAGTCCCTTGCTGCGTGCTGTTCGGATGTAATCTTGGTCAAGTACCTCAAGAAGCGCAGAACGGCTCAACCGAGCGATTACCGCCGCGCGAATGATTCCCAGTGCGATGGCAGGGAGTATGAGTGATTTGAATGCTCCGGATACACTTTCTGTCCAAGGGATGAACCCCCCTGCAGAGAACCAGTTTAATTGGACAGCGAATATTAGCATGAGAAGGATGCCAAACCAGAAAGCAGGTACAGCCAGCCCCATCTGAGAGAAGATCATCACACCATAATCCCCGATTTGGTTGCGATGCATCCCCGCATATAGGCCTGCTGGCACGCCGACCAACACCGAAAGAAGAATGGCAATCCCAGCGAGCGGCGCTGTCACAAGTAAGCGAGAAGAGATCAGTCCTGAGATTGGCACGTTGTATCTTAGGGAATCACCAAGATTAGCAGTTAGCACCCCTCGCACCCAGGAGAAGTATTGAACGAGAAGCGGTTCATCAAGCCCGAGCTTATCACGGAGAATTTCGAGAGTTTCTGGTTCCGCCTCTGTTCCGAGCATCATCTGGGCGGGATCGCCCGGAATGATTCGCATTACTGTGAAGATCAGAAGTGAGATGAGGACAAGAGAAACAGCCAGGCTTATCAGTCGGCGTACCGTGTAGGTCAACATGATATCTCTTGCCTCACTGTTTTCTCCTTAGAATATCGATGACAGTGACAAAGTGCTGTTCCATTACCTTCCGCGCCCCTATCACATCTTTTCTTTCCATTGCACGAACAATCGCCCGATGTTCATTTGCGGCTAGTGAACCTCGCCCTTCCCCATTTGCTTGACCAATTCCTTGGTTAGACGCTCTAGGTATCTGTGTCCTTCATGATTATACCGCTCAATATCAGGTTGCAGTGGTTCGCAAAACCTTAAACCTACCTGACGTGCTCGTCGCAGGTGGTGCCAAAGGACAAGCAATGGGAAAACATAAAACGGCGTTCCCTCCACGATGAATATCCCTCGATCGATTACCAGAGGAAGAAGTGGTTTATCCGACCGGCAGGCAAGGAAAGCCGCTCCATGGTAGAATGTACTTTCACCATGCTGGTGTCCTTCGGGGAAGATGGTTACAGGGTGTTCCTGCTCTAACCACTGTAAGGCTCCACGCAAGGCTCCTATATTTGGGCCTGTGCTATCGAGAATCCATCCACCCCACCAAGTTAAGAAGAGTCGACGCACCCATGGACCAGATTCTAACCGGTATAGATAACGATTCCATTTGTCAAAATGTGGATTATTGTGAAAAGCGCGGCGGATCAAATAGGCATCGAGATCGCCCATGTGTGTTGGGCAAAGGATGTAGCCTCCTTGTGGGATATGCTCTGCTCCATGGACCTTAAGCCTTACGAATATCGCGATTAGCTTCATTGGCACAAAGGCAAGAAAAGCGATGAATTTCAGCAAGAAATTGACCATCTCACTTCATTCTTCCTAGCCAAGCAATCGACCAGTAGTTCTTTGTATGTGTCCATATGTAGTGGAACGCTCCTCTGTTGAGCCTTCGTGGAGATGTGTAGGCTGCTAGGTTTCCGCAGAACGAGATGTCTCCTTCTTTTCTCAGCTTCATCGCTAGCTGTAAATCCTCGGAGACAGTGTAGACATGATCTCCGTCCTTGAAACCATTGACCTCCTGGAAAGCCTCGTTAAGAACAGCGAAGTTGGGGCCACAGAAGCTCGGTCGCCGCAACAACTGGTTCAGTCTGAGGAAAAGTGTGAACAGGAACTCCGAGATGCATAGAGCCCTTCCCTGCGGTCCCTTAAAGAGGATCTTCCCATAAACTCCCGCGAGTCCCGCATTTTCTTCAAAGCATCTTACAATTATCTCCAACCAATCTGGTGGGAGAATGGTATCGGCATCTGTTGAGGCGATGATTTCTCCTATCGCCTCCTCAAATCCCCTTTGCCGCGCGTAGCCTACTCCCTGTTGTGGCTCGTGGATTACGCGACAGTCATATGACTCAACAATCTCTTTTGTGTTGTCCGTTGATCCATTATCAACTACGATGACTTCAAAATCGCGAAAACTCTGATCGCTTAGGCTTTTCAAGCAGAGCTCAATCTCCTTGGCTTCGTTAAGTACAGGGATCACCACGCTAACATTCGGCCTTTCAGTTGTGCGCAAGATGACAGAGACCTCCTCTAGGATAGTCTAGTGACTCACCACTCTCAGAACAAGAAGAATAACAGGAATCATTAATGGACTCAATCAGCATGGCTCTCGTTTGCTGAAGTGCTTAACATTTACTCAGTCTGCCAGCCATTCTGCTGATCTATCCATCATGACTACACCCGCATCCTTCCCCGCTTTTCATGAGGAGTATGATGCAGTCATTCCAAGAATGGGCCAAGAACCTGGGTGCAAGGTGAAGCGGAGTACTACTTTCAGACGCAAAGTGACGCTTGGTCCTTTGAAGAGACGGGCAATAGTGGTATGCTAGTGTTCGCAAGATCATTTTCTTCAAAAAGGACGCGGATGACAGCAAAACAGAATTCAAACAACCTGGTATGGCTCGATCTCGAAACGAGCGGACTCGATGTAAGCTCCTGTAGGATCCTGGAGATTGCTACTATCATCACCGATGGAAGCCTTAACATGCTGGCCCAGGGCCCGAATCTGGTCGTTCATCAACCTGAAAGTGTTCTCAGCAAAATGGATGAGTGGTGTGCAGAACAACATGGAAACTCTGGGTTGATCGAAGAGGTTCGCCGCTCGTCAGTCTCCCTCGCGCAGGCGGAGCAGGAAACACTCGAGGTAGTAAGGATATACTGCCCCGAACAAGGCTGTCCTCTATGTGGTAATTCAATCTGTTTTGACCGTCGTTTCCTGATCAGGTTCATGCCACAACTGAATGAGTACCTAAGCTACCGCAACGTTGATGTAAGCACACTAAAAGAGCTTGTAAGCCGCTGGTACCCAGGAAAAGAGGTCAAAGGTGGCAAATCTTCAAAACACCGGACGCTTTCCGATATCCGTGAGTCAATCGAAGAGCTCAAATACTATCGGATGACCGTCTTCAGCCAATATAATGGCTGACCTTCTATGGGAAGAGGTCATTCTCGCGCGTAAGCGGATTGCTCCATTTGCCCATCGCACGCCATTTTTGACCTGTACCTCTCTCGATAGAGCAGCCGCGAACAACGTCTTTTTCAAGTGCGAATGTCTACAGAAAAGTGGCTCATTCAAGTTTCGTGGGGCATGCAATGCTATCGCGGCTCTGACCGCGACGGAGCGAACCCGTGGAGTCATTACTCACTCCAGCGGAAACCATGCCCAGGCACTAGCGTTGGCAGCAAGATTGCATCACGCACGGGCAACTGTTGTAGTCCCTGAGGATGCTCCGGAGATAAAGCGGCTGGCGACCGCCAGCTATGGCGCAAACGTTGTCTTATGCAAACCAAACCTTGCCGCAAGAGCCAAGGTCACCGCACAGATAGTTAAAGAAACTGGTGCTATCTTTGTAAGTTCTCATGATGATAATCAGGTAATCGCTGGACAGGGGACAGCAGCCGCCGAATTGATAGAGGATGTTGGCGATCTTGATTATGTACTTGTTCCCGTCGGCGGAGGTGGGCTTCTTGCGGGAACAGCAATTACTGCTTCCCATCTTCTTCCTAAAGCTAGGGTAATCGGCTGTGAGCCAGCTGAGGCCGATGACGCGTATCGTTCGTTTAGAGGTGGAAAACGGGTCGAGGAGGTTAGCACGAATACGATTGCTGATGGGCTACGCACAACTCTGGGTGTGCGTAACTTCGAGGTGATAAAGAGTCGTGTATTTGACATTGTCCGTGTGTCGGAAGAGGAGATAATTGGAGCGATGCGGTACGTTTGGGAACGAATGAAGATCGTTATTGAACCATCGAGCGCCGTTGCAGTTGCTCCACTCCTCTATCATCATCTGGGCATTGAAGGAAGAAGGGTTGGAGTGATCTTAAGCGGCGGCAATGTGGAGCTTGAGCCCTTCTTTCAGACCGTCTTTAACAACAACACAAGGAAGAAAGGAAAGTAAGACCCTCTAGTCTCAGACTTACTGCCATAACACGGAGTCGGCCGGCCTAATTGTCAATACTGTTTGGGTTTCTCGCCGTAAGGTAACGTAACCCAGAGAAAGACTCACTGGCTTAGTCTCTCGGCAAAGACGGCGAAGAGTGAAAAGACAGTCGGGAGTCGAGAAACGGTGATGAGTGAGAAACACAGGATTAAGGATTACGGATTAAGGATTAAGGGAGAACACAGTCGGCAGTCGAAAACAGTGATGGGTAACGTAGAGCCACCATCACACTGGATTCCGGCATTCGCCGGAATGACGACGCATACCGTCATGCCGGACTTGATCCGGTATCCAGATGTCGACGAACGGTAACGGGTCAAAAGACAGTCCAGAGTCGGGAGTTGGCAGTCAGAAGAAGTCAATAGTCAAAGAGAAAGGACGGGCAGTTTTTTTGTCTTGGCGTCGTCAAAAACCAGCCAGTCCCCGTTCGTTTACTTACCACAAGCTACATGCCGCATTTTAAGGGATACTAAACAATCTCACCCTCACCCAGCCTCTCCCTTCATTGAGGGAGAGGGGTTGTCTGTAATCTTCCCTTGCCGACCTCGCCCCGTGTAGTAGTAGGATTTGAGTTAATACACGGGGCAAGTGAGAGGGATG
>JAUVYF010000147.1 GCA_030603215.1 Candidatus Bipolaricaulota bacterium | reverse complement strand
ACCGGTACGACATCGTGGTCCGACGCCCCCACAATCGATCCATCATCGGACAACACGACATCATGGGCAGGCACAAGGCCTGCCCCTACGACGTTATTATCGTCGATGATCATGGCATCGTTGCTGTTCAGGGACTGGCTGGTTTTCAAGTAACCCAAGAGAAAAGATGCCTGTCCCTGTCTTCCGACGCTACAGACAGTCTGACAACTGATAGCTTCCTTTTCTGAAAGCCGAAAGTTTGCTTTCCTTTGCTGAAAACTGAAGACGGATTACTGAAAACTTGTGCAACGTCGAACACAGGTTCTGACGTTAGAATGGATTTATACTACCCGAGAGGTGACCTTGCTAAAATTAGCCCTTGACTTGGCGCTTGTTAGCTCCTAGACTGGTAAAAGATTTCCACCACCTGTCCCGGTGATTAACCGGCTCTTACGCAAAGGAGGGGTAAATGGCACTGGAGAGAGTCTTGCTAGAGAAAATAGAGAAGTGGGTACACAAGGGGCTAATCTCTCCCGAACAAGCAGACTCGCTCAGGCAAGACGAAACGGAACCTGAGGATATCCCGCGAGCTCACCGTGTGAAAACGGATGAAATCCTTGTCTATCTGGGCAGCCTGATCATCTTTCTGGCAATAGCCTTCTTGCTGGGTCTGAACTGGGAACCATTGGGGAGCACGGCCAGGATACTGTTGGTGGCGGTTCCTACAGTTTGTATGCTTGCGTTGGGTGGATGGTTGCGTGGTTCAACAAGCGCACGCCTGCAAAGAGGAGCACAGGCCTTGTGGCTGGGGGGCTGTTTGGTGAGTGGGGTTGCTTTCGGTGTAATCGTGTATGAACTAGCTCTCATCGATTGCTCGAAGCTTCGCGAAGTAGGACCGAGCCATCTGCTGTTCGTAACAAGCTGTCTATGGGCAACCGGTCTAGCTGGGGCTGCCCTTATCTTACTCAGCACAGTCACTCAGAGTATCGTCTTCCATCTGTGTGGTAGTGCCACATTGCTTACATTCGTGGGGTGGCTGGGCTACCAGCTAGTGTCTTTCTCCTCCTTCTATAAGAATCTGGTGCTTCTTGCGCTTGGCCTGGCAGTTGCCGGGCTATGGCTGGCACTCTCAGAATGGCTACTATCAAGGGAAAGGAAGGATTTGATACGGGTATCTCGCATGTTCGGAGCCCTGACCGTGATAGGATTTACCCTGGTCCTAGCGATGCGAGAATATGGGCAGCTGTGGCAGGAAGCAGTGATGGCCAGCATAGCGTTCTTGGCCGATCTTTCCTTTACTATCGCCAGCGTGAGGCGGCAGTCGCAAACATTCTTGTACAGTGGCGCAGCCGGCCTTCTTGTTCTAATAACCTATCTTACTGTCGAGCATTCTACGGGTAGAATTGCAATGCCCATTGCCCTTCTGATTATTGGGGCACTGTTTATCGGGTTGGGGTTGGGAACGAAGCAACTGATAAAACGTGTACGTAAGTCAGGATAGGAGAGACGACAAGGCTCTCCGTCCGTCCGAGATCACTGCTTGATTCTTGAAATAGCGAAATCCCTACTGTCCAGTTCGCCTTCCAAGAGTTGTAATTCCCCCACTTATGGCCGGTAGGCAGAAATATGGTTTATGTCCTTATAATCACTCGCGCCAAAGACAATACCTCCCGTGTACCATTCAGCACAATGGATATCGTATATAATGACAGAGATGATCGCGGGAGTTGTTCTAGGAAGTCTGTTCTTGTTGCTGGTTCTGGCTCTACACCAGCGCGTGTGGATCAGGGTTGTTTGGGGCCCTGACAGTCGGTCGATAGAGGTGCGCTACGTGCTCCTGCGCCTCCGCGGGCCAAGGAAACACCGAAAGAGGGAAGAGAAACGGAAGAGACGTAAGACGAGCTTTCTACAGTGGGTTAGATTAGTGCCAGAACTACTCCGTGCCCTTGGCAAGGGCCTCGGTTTCCTCATCAGACACAGCCAACTCCGGCATCTTCGGCTTGAGGGGACCATTGGAACTGAGGACCCTGCCACTACAGGCATCGTCTGGGGCTCCATTCAGGCATTCCGTGGACTGCTGCCGTGCGCTTCAAAGTTGGAACTTACCATCGCGCCTGATTTTGTTGAACAGCGTATCTCGGTCACCCTCGACGTGGAGGGTGTGGTGCGCATGGCGGTTGTTTTGACTACAATCACTATTGTCCTGTGGTATATACCAAAACGCAGGTTTTGGAGCCTGCTGCGGGACCAAAGTCGCAAAGCAAAGAAGAGTACCTCGTCTCATGCGAGGTCAAAGGAGGTGAAGGTTGTATGATTGTCCAGGATGTGCTTAGGCAGCTTGCGGAGGACATGAAACAGTTTGCTAAGACGGAGACGATCTTTGGCGAACCGATTGAAATCCAAGGAAACACTGTCATCCCCGTGTGTAAGATGTCGATCGGCTACGGTGGAGGTGGTGGTGAAGGCGAAGGCACCGATGAGAAGAAGAAGGGTGCAAAGGGTAGTGGCGCCGGCGCCGGCGCCGGGGTGAAGATCGAGCCAGCCGCGCTGATTATCGCCAAAGAAGGTGAAGTCTCGGTAGTAGGGATCCGAGCCAAAGGATCCAAGCTGGAAGCTCTATTGCAGATGGTTCCAGAGACGATTGAAAAACTGAAGGCGAAGAAGACGAAGGCAAAGGAAGCAGGAGAGTAAAGCGAAATGCTTTTCCGGCAAACGTCTCTCGGCATACGAAGTACGCAGTAACGGCTTGTATGCGCTCCTGACCCCTTCTCTTTGTGCATGATATGGAGTTTCAGTAGCCAATCACTCACCACAATGGACAAAGCGCAATGAGAAAAGAAACATGAAAACAGAGTTCACGACTTTTCGAGTTATAGAAGGAAAGGAAGATCTGCCGCTGAGCGCAGCATTA